>NZ_JBQQBW010000056.1:0-45471 GCF_052245415.1 Streptomyces sp. 8N706
AGAATCCCGGCGGTCAACGCGCCCGTGGCCACGACCTGGTGCCGGGCACCACTGTCCGCGGTCATCAGGACGAGCAGACCCGCCATGAGTGCGATGACCCCCCACGGCAGCCATGCCCGGCCCCCCGGAGCGCCGTCGGGGCGGGCGGGAGTCATGTCCTCGGGCGTCGGCCACTGCGCCGCGGGACCGGCGGCGCCCCGTCCAGGAGCTGCAGCCGTCTCTCCTCGCCGTGGGTCTCGACCTGCACCACGATGCGGCGCAGCGCGTCGGCGGCCTGTCGGCACTCCTCGTCGCTGAGCTGCTCGGCCACAAAGGCCTCTTCGGCGTTGAACGCCGGGAAGAGGGTGTGCATGAGCGTGTCGCCCTCCGGCGTGAGGCCGAGCAGTACACGCCTGCTGTCAGTGGGGTGATCGGACCGCCTGACCAGCCCGCGTGACTCCAGGGTGCGGGCCACACCGGTCAGGGTCCCCTTCGAGATCCCTGCCTCTTCGGCCACCAGACGGGTCTCCATCTCGCCCCCGATCCACACGACCCACAGCACGACGAATCCGGTCCATGTCAGGTCGGAGCCGCGCAGTACGGAGTTCTCGACGTGCTGACGGACGGCGGCGGCGGCACGGTGGATATTGGCCACCATCGCCATTTGGTCATGCCGGATCGGCGTGTCGCCCAGCTTGGCCTGGACCAGCCTCTCGGTCTCGGTAATGGATCGCCGACCGGGCACGAGGCCTCCTTCGCACGGACAAAGCTGTTCGACCTCGAATTGTACGGGCGCACGACAGGCCGGACGCCCCGAGCTGCAGCCAGGGTCAAGGGGCCCGGCGGACCACGGAATCGCACCTCCAGGACAGGCCACCGCCGGGCGGAGCGGGGCTGCGCCGGCCCGCCCACCGGCCGTGCGGCATGGCCGGCCCGCCGTGTCGGGCGCCCTTGGCGAACCACGCCGCGTCGAGCCGCGCGGGCAGCATCATCGGCCCGTACAAGTCGGTCATACAGGAGTAGACCGGCAGGAAACCGTCGCATGCGTCGTTCTCGGTGGGGCCGACTTCGATGGTGAACTGAGGCCCCGGCCGGTTCAGGACAGAGGCGGTGTCAGGTGATGAGCAGATACAGCACCGCGAGGGCGTTCTCCACGTCGGGCTCGACCGCGGCCACCGTGTCGTTGTAGAGGAACCCCTCGGTCGCCCTGACCATCGCGAACGCCAGGGGGCCGATCTCCGCACGCGGTACGAAGGCTCCGGTCGCCGCCTCCGCGCTCAGCAACTCCGCGACCACGCCCACCATGCGCCCCTGCACGCCCGCGTCGCGACCGGTCAGAACCCGCAGCGCCGCATGGGTTTCCTGGCGCAGGAAGGCGCGCAGCGCCGCGTCGTCCGCCACCACGCGAAGGAAGTGCCGCACCACCGCCATGATCCGGTCAGTTCCGGCCAGCTGCTCCGCGTCCCGGACCGCGGCATTCCAGATGTCCTCGGTGAGCGACCAGATGACATCCGCGAGCAGTTGCTCACGCTGCCCGGTCCACCGGTACAGGGTCG
Source organism: Streptomyces sp. 8N706 (assembly GCF_052245415.1). Classification (NCBI taxonomy): domain Bacteria; kingdom Bacillati; phylum Actinomycetota; class Actinomycetes; order Kitasatosporales; family Streptomycetaceae; genus Streptomyces; species Streptomyces sp. 8N706. The sequence goes on from NZ_JBQQBW010000056.1 coordinate 1,536, forward strand.
CGCGGGAGACCCCGGTCTGCGCTGCCAGCGCCTGCATGTCCAGGCGGGAGCGGGTGAGGAACATCCTCCTCGCCGCGGCGAACACACCCGCCGGTGTGGCCCGTACCCGTGTCAGGCCGGCCTGCGGCTCCAGCGAGGCGAGATAGGCGGCCGAACCACCGGTGGTGCGCGGCCGCCACGGCACTGATCGGCCACAAGAGGGTTCAGTCGGCGAGTTTCGCGTCACATCCGCAGCGTACAAGAATGGCGTGTGCCTTCCCTGAGACATTATCAGAATCTGTGTTACCGTCGGTCGCGCTCCATTGCCCTTGTGTCCCACGAGCGACCAGGAGAGCGATGCGAACCCACAGCGCGCGCCGCTTGGCGCGCCACACCATCACCCGCACCGCGGCTGTCCTCATCTGCCTGTTGGTGTCGGTCCCCACGTCCCCCACCCCGTCGGCTGCCGCGTCCGCGGAGCGCCGACCCACCGCGCTCACCCCGGGCTCCCTCACCGTCGGCACGGCGTCCGGTACGGTGCGCGGCACGGCCGGACAGGACGGCGGGCGGGTCTTCCACGGCATCCCCTACGCGGCTCCGCCGACCGGTGCCCTGCGCTGGCGGCCACCGCAGCCCGCCCGGGCCTGGTCCGGCGTACGGGACGCCTCCACACCGGCCGACCCCTGCGCGCAGCTCCCGCTGACTCTGCTCCCCGACGGTGGCCCGATCCTGCCCGGAGAGTCCAACCGGACCGGCAGCACCTCGGAGGACTGCCTCTACCTCAATGTGTGGACCCCGCCCCCGACCGCGGCCAGGAACCCGGCCCCCAACCCGGCCCACAGCAACCGCAGAAAGCTGCCGGTCTTCGTCTGGCTGCACGGCGGAGGCAATGTCTACGGCGCCGGCAGCGACTACAACGCGGCGGCGCTCGCTGCCAAGGGCATGGTCGTGGTCACGGTCAACTACCGTCTCGGCGCACTGGGGTTCCTCGCCCACCCGGCCCTGTCGGGCGAGAGCACCGGCGCCGCGTCGGGCGACTACGGCCTGATGGACCAGCAGGCCGCACTGCGCTGGGTCCAGCGCAACGTCGGCGCGTTCGGCGGTGACCGCGACAGGGTCACCCTCGGCGGCCAGTCCGCCGGATCGGTCGACACCTGCCTCCACGTTGCCTCACCCACCGCGAAGGGCCTGTTCCACCGGGCGATCCAGCACAGCGGAAGCTGCGTCTCCGACGGCGCGCTCACCCCGCTCACGCTCCCCGCGGCCGAGAGGAACGGTCAGGACTTCGCGGCCTCGGTCGGTTGCGCCGACCCGGCGAATGCGGCGGCCTGTCTGCGATCCGTGCCCGTCACACGGCTCCTCGGGAGTGCCCAACGGCCGGCGGCGCTCTGGACTCCGAACACCGGGCCGGCCGTACTGCCCCTCCCACCCCGCGAGGCGTGGGCCTCGGGACGGGTGAACGCGGTGCCCGTGCTGGGCGGCAGCACCCATGACGAGTACCGCTACTTCACCGCGGTGTACGTGGACCTGCTCGGAGGCGGCCCGCTCACGCCCGCCACGTACGCGGCGCTGATGCACCAGCAGCAGCCCGACCGGGCGGATGCCATTCTCCGGGAGTACCCCGCCGCCGCGTACCCCTCGGCCGGCCTCGCCTACTCCGCCGCCGCGACCGATCAGCGGTTCGCCTGTCCGGCGCGCGGGGACCGCCGCCTGTACGCCCACCGAGTCCCCGTATATGCCTATGAGTTCAACGATCCGCAGGCACCGCCGTTCATCCCGGCGCCCCATACGCCGCAGGGGGCGTTCCACGCCTCGGAACTGGCGTACCTCTTCCCGACCCGGGCACTGCCGCCCCTGACCGACGCCCAGCTGCGCCTTTCCCGGGCGATGACCGACTACTGGGCGCGGTTCATCGCCACCGGCGACCCCAACGGGCCGGATACGCCGCACTGGCCGCGGTACACCCCAGGCAGCGACCGTATCCAGGTGCTGGCCCCTGACCGCCTCTCCCCCACGACCGGCTTCGCGGCCGACCACCACTGTGGGTTCTGGAAGGCCGACGGCGCCTGACGCGGGCCGGACACGGCGGTCGCCACCTGGTGTGGCGACCGCCCCTTCCCCGCGGCCGGCCGGGCGGGGTCAGTGGCATACTGCGCTGGCGATGAGCGATTCGACAGCGGCGGCCGGACGCCGCCCGACCAGGCGCGACGATCAGCGGGAGGCCTCGCGGCGCAGGCTGCTGGACGCGGCGCTGGAGATCCTCGCCGAGGAGGGCTACCGCGGGCTGACGGTGAAGCAGGTGGGTGACCGCGCCGGGGTCAGCCGCGGCATGGTGAACTACCACTTCACCTCCAAGGCCGGGCTCGTCGAAGCCGTCGTCACCGACATCCGCGAGGTCTTCGTCGACCGGCTGCGCGCTCTCCCCGGGTACGACCGGATGAGCGGACTCGAAGCCGTACTGGCCAAGCTCGACCAGTTCTTCGTACGCCTGGCGGAGCCGGAACCGGCGGTACGGGCGCGGGCCCTGCTGGTCCTTCTCGTCGAGGCCGTGGGCGGGACCGGCGGGACCGGCGAAATGAAGAGCACCATGGCCGGCCATCTCAACCTGGTCCGTACGGCCGTCGAGGACGACATCCGCCGGGGGATGGTGGACGGGAGCATCCGGCCGGATGCCGACGCCGTCGCGCAGGCGTTCCTGGTCGAGAGCATCGCTCGGGGCGTACTGCTCCAGTACCAGCTGGACTCGGCGCGCACCCGGCTGGCGAAGATCGGCCGCGCCGCCCACGAGATGCTGGTCCTCGGGCTCGCTCCCGACAGCGCGGGACCCGGCTGACGCGGCACGGCCCGCCGCGGCCCGCACCGCGGACAGCAGGAACCGCGGAAGGGACCGGGCAGGCCGGATCCGGCGTGGATGCCCGTCGTCAGACCGCGTTGAGGCCCCCGTCCACCACCAGGCTCTGGCCCGTGATGTAGGAAGCGCGGTCGGAGAGCAGGAAGGTGACGGCCTCCGCCACCTCCCAGGCGGTGCCCTGGCGGCCGAGCGGGATTCGCTCGAAGGAGGCGCTCCGGGATGGTCGCCCGGCCGAGGCCTGACGGCCCATCGGCGTATCGATCAGCCCCGGGACCACCAGATTGGCCCGGATCCCGCGCGCCGCGCCCTCCTTCGCGACATGGCGGGTCAGACCGAACAGACCGGCCTTGGAGCTGTCGTAGGCGGGGGAATGGGTGGCGGCGCGCAGTCCGGCCACCGATCCGATGAAGACGATGGCACCACCGTCGTCCATGGCCGGGAGCCCGTACTTGGCGGCGAGGAACGGCGCCCGCAGGTTGAGGGCGAGGACCCGGTCCCAGTCCTCGGGGGAGGAAGCGGCCAGTCCGGCGCCGAGGCCGATGCCGACATTGACCACCAGCGCGTCCAGTCCGCCCAGTTCGCGGGCCGCCTCCTCGACCATGGCTGCCGACTGCCGGGCATCCGTGGCGTCACCCACCACGGTGACGCCCGCACCGCCCTCGCCGGTGACCAGCCCGGTGGTCGCGGCGGCGGCCTCCTCGGCCACATCCGCGCAGGCCACACTCCCGCCCTCCCGGGCGGCGAGAACCGCAATCGCCCTGCCGTTGCCGACGGGCGCCGCCGGATCGCCGTCGGGGCGGGTCCCCGCGCCGATCACCAGTACCCTGCGGCCGGTCAGGCACCGGCCCGACGAACCCGGCTCCGGCCTCTCACCCATGCCTCCGAGCTCCTTCCGTTTGCACGGCATCCACGCCATCCATGGCCTCGAAGCCCGCGTCCAGCTCCACGCCGGCGGTGTTCAGGAAGAACGCCACCATGTGGTACTGGCCCACCAGCATGGTGATTTCGATCAGTTCCGCGGCGCTGTGGTGCACGGCGAGGGCCTGCCAGGTGGAGTCGGACAGCCGGGCATCACGGTTCAGCTCGTCGGCGGCCCGGAGCAGATACCTCTCGGGCTCGGCCCATCCATGAGCTTCCGGGCCGTGCGGAACGCGCTCGATTTCGGTATCCGTGACGCCCGCGGCCCTGGCCAGCGGGACATGGCGCCCCCATTCGTACGCGGCGCCGGTGTTGTACGAGGTACGCAGGATCAGCAGTTCGCGGACCCTCCCCGGCAGCCTGCCCGCGCGGAGCAGCTGCCCTCCGAAGGGCATGAACCGCTCGTACAGCTCGGGATGGCGCACCAGGGTCGTGAAGATGTTGGGCACCCGCCCTCCGGGGTCCCGCGGAGCGTGGGCGAGCAGCTCACGCGTCCGGGTATCCCACTCATCCTCGGACAGCGGCAGAAGCCGGGGGCGGGCGCCGCTGTGTGCGGCGCGGTTTCTCTCGGACATGGAGACCTCCAGCCGCCCACCGTAGAAACTGGCTGAACGCTTGGCAAGCCAAATGGCGAGGTTGTGCCGTGCTCGTCAGAGCCGGCCCGCCCGGGAAGCACAAGTACCGGCCGCCCTTCCCCTTTTCCTGCGGCGCGGGATACCTCTGGAGGCAGGCGTTCACACCGGGAAGGAACCACCATGGAAGACCGTCCGCCCTCCCAGCCGACGGCAGACCGGGACACGGCCCCCGGCGAGACAGGCGCCGGCCAGGAGCACGGCGGCTGGTACGTCGACTCCCGCTGCACGAACTGCGATGTCGCCCGGCAGCTCGCCCCTGAGCTGATACGCGAGGTCGCGGGCCGGTCCGAGATCGTCCGGCAGCCGCGCGACAGCGCGGAGACCGGCCGGCTCCACGCCGCCGCGTTCGCCTGTCCCACCCGGTCGATCCGCCGTCCCGGCCGGCGACTCGACCCCGCCTTCGACCCCTTTCCCCTGGCCCTGGACGACGACGTCCTCCTGTGCGGGCACAACTCCCCCCGCACCGCCGGGGCCAACTCCTACCTGCTGCGCCGGCCGTCCGGCTCCCTGATGATGATCGACACGCCACGCTGGAACAGCGCGCTGGCGGCCCGGTACGAGGCGTCGGGCCCTGTCACCGATGTCCTGCTCACGCACCGCGACCATGCCGCCCACGGCCGCCGTTACGCCGACCGCTTCGGAGCCCGGCTGTGGATTCACGAAGGCGATCTCGAGGCCGCTCCGGACGCCGACCATGTGCTGCGCGGCACGGACCCGTTGGAGATCGCTGACGGCGTGACGGCGCATCCGCTCCCGGGCCACACCCGGGGCAGCGTCCTCTACGTCGCCGACGAACGCTACTGCTTCAGCGGCGACAGCCTGTACTGGTCGCGCACCACAGCGGACGTGGAGGTGGCCGAGAGCGTCACCTGGTACTCCATAGAGGAACTGGGCGCTTCCCTGGCCCGGACGGCCGACCGGCTCCGCTTCGAGTGGCTGCTGCCGGGGCACGGCGACCGCAAGCGGCTCCCCGCCCCGGAGATGACCAGGCGTCTACGGCACCTGACGGCCCGCGTCCGGATGCTCCGGCCCCGCCCCATCGATTTCACCGCCATGCGCTATTAGCCGCTCAGGGCCGCTCATGCCCACGCCGTCAGGCGTTCGCGGTCGTGCGGGCAACTCGGCCTCGCTGCCCTGGCAGGGTCAGGGCTTCACCGCAATGCGGCCCTCGTCCATGCGCAGCAGGAGCAGCCGGGCACCGGTCTTCTCCAGGAACTCGTCGACCGCTTCGCGGGAGCCCTGCCACCAGCCGTAGTCGTCGATGAGGAGAACGCCGCCGCTGACCAGCCGCGGGTAGAGGTACTCCAGTTCATGGCGGGTCGAGGCGTACCAGTCGGTGTCCAGCCGCAGGATCGAGATCTCCTCCGGGGCGCCGTCCGGAATGGTGTCCTCGACCCTGCCCGGGACGAAGTGCAGGCGCTCCTGCGGATAGGGCACCTGCGCGAAGCCCTCCCGGACATCGTCCAGCGTGGCAATGGCCCAGATGGGGGCGTCCTTGCTCCGGCGCGCCAGGAGGTCGGCCGCGCTCTCGCCGTCCCGGCGGCGGTCCTTCTCCGTGGGCGGGGGCATGCCCTCGAACGTGTCGAAGAGATAGAGGTCGCGACTGGTGTCCCCGGCCGACAGCAGTGTGTGGGCAACCGCCTGCATACTGCCGCCCCGCCAGACACCGCACTCGACCACTGCGCCCGGCACGCGGTGCCGACTGACGTAACGGGTGGCGAGGATGAGGGCGTTCAGCCGTTCGGGTGAGGTCATGGTGAACGGCCTGACGGAATGGATGACGTCGCGAGCCTCGTCGTCGTAGTCGGCCGGCAGGCTCCTGCCGCGCGGCGGCGGGGGCGGTGGCGGCGGCAAGGGACGGCGCAGCTCATAGCCCGTCGTCCGCTCCAGGGTTCGGTTCACCATCTTTCTCCAGCCCATACACCTGAAGCTAATGCCACCCTCCGCGACCCGCGCGGGGAAGCGATCGCCTCCTGGCATGAGCCGCGCCGGATCGAGCGGCGGTCCTCACCGGCCCCGCAGGCAGTCCGAGCCCGTCGGGCCCGGTCGCCCGGCCGTCCGCGAGGGGCAGGAGCAGGGGGCCGCGGGCGTCCACCGCCCCGAGCCGGCGGCACGGGCGCTCATCCGGTGATCAGGCGGGTCGGCTTGTGTGCTGGTCCTGTCGTCAGGTGATCCGTTCTTCTGCTGGTGCGCTGATCCGGTGGTGTGGTGGTCCGGTGGTGTGGTGGTCCGGTGGTGTGGTGGTCCGGTCGTCAGGTGGTGGGTTGGTCGGGTCGTCAGGACGATGTGACACCGGAGGGCCAGCGCTGGAGTGCCCGCAAGACGGTCCTCATCCTGATGATCGCGTGGGGGCTGGCCGCGATGCTCTGCGGGCTCGTGCAGACCAAGGCGCAGTTCCATCTCGCGCGGTTCGTGCTTGGGCTTCTTCGAGGGGGCGTGTGGCCGGCCGTGCTGATCCTGCTCGCCTCGTGGTTCCCGCTGCGTGAACAGGCCCGCGCCAACGCGCTGTGGATCGCCTGTCTGCCCATCTCCTCCATCATCATGGCGCCGCTGTCCGGCTGGATGCTGGACCACGCGAGCTGGCGCCGGGTGCTGGTGCTCCAGGGCGTACCGCCGCTGCCGTGGGCCCTCCTGTGGTGGTTCGCCGTCGCCGACCGGCCCGCACAGGCGAAGTGGATCTCGAGCGTGGAGGCGGACCATCTGGGGCCGGCGGCGCGACGCGGGGCCGTACCACTGGTCGTGGGTATCGCGGCACTGCTGCTGGGCCAAGCCGCGGACGGCGCGTTGGTACCGATGGTGCTGTTGTGTGTGACCGCCGTCGCGGTGTGCGCGCCGTACGGGCCGTTCTGGACGATCCCCGGGGAGCCGCTGCGCTTCGAGGCGGTGGCCGTGGCCATGGGGCTGACCAACGCGCTGGGCAATCCGGGCGGATTCGCCGGACCGTAGCTCGTGGGCTGGCTGACGGATGCCACCGGCTCCAGCCTCACGGGCTTCGCCGTCCTGGCCGCTTTCCTGGCGGTGGCGGTGGTCCCGGTGACCGTCGGACTTCGGCCCACCACGACAAATGGCGCCGAGCACGACCCTCACGGCGCCGGAAGGAGTCTGACGACGTCGACCCGCCCGGCGCCTGAAGGACATCGCTGATGTCCCCCTGGTGCATCAGCGGTGCTCCCGTGCTTTCGGTCCATGGAACACGTTACGTGTCATGGTCCGCTGCCACGGACCGGAGCCCACGCAAGGAGCCTGCGGGCTACCGCGCCGTGGTATCGGCCGCCGGTGCCCCTCTTCGACACCTGCCGGTCACGACAGCAGGATGCGTGACAGTGCCTCCGCTACGGCATCCTCGGCGGAGGCCACCTGGACGAAGATCTCCCCCACGGGACCTGTCCGCACGCCCCATCCGTCGATGACGATCGTGGGCTTGCCCGCACGCATGGCCAGCGCCACCTCGCTCAGGGTGCCCCAGCTGCCCCCGACCGAGATCACGGCATCACTGGTGTTGACGATGAGCCCATTGCGGAGCTCTCCCAGACCCGTGGCAACAGCCACCGAGAGGTACGGGTTGCCGACGTGGCGATCGAGTCCCGGCAGCAGGCCGACGGTGGTACCGCCTCGTTGGTGAGCGCCCTCGCAGACGGCTTCCATCACCCCTCCCAGACCGCCGCAGACCACAACGGCACCACGCTCGCCGAGGAGTTCACCGACCCGGCGGGCACAGCGCCTTTGGGGATCCGTGGCGTTCTCAGGGCCGACAACAGCGACGTGGAAGGGACGACGGGCCGAAGACCGGGGGGAGGACGCCATGGCTGCTCCTGGTCCGCTGTTACCAACACCTCGCCCCCTGTGACAAGGTCCCAGTGTCCTGGCAGGAGCCGAGCCTCATGGGACGGCGCGCGGTAGCACATGTGCGGCCCTGGCCGCCGTTCGAACTGGACCGCCATTGACGGCGCGCACTGTCCCGTCGGGACCGCTGTGCGTCGCGACCTGGGTGCATAAGGTACGTAAGGGTCGGGGTGGGCTCAGGTCGAGGTCCACGCGGGGTTGCGTCCGCTGAGACAGATGACGCGGTCGAGGAGCGGGGCGTCGGCCGGGACGTCGACGACCGGGCCGAAGAGCCCTTCCCGCCCTGCCTCCTCCCCCGGCCCGGCCATCAGCGACACGAACTCCATGGAGGCGTCGAGCGCCTGCGGGTCGCAGTCGTACGGCAGGCCGCTGCTGCGGGCGACGTCCCAACCGTGAATGACCAGCTCGTTCAGCGCGATCGTGCCTGCCAAGCCGCCGGGCAACTCGACCCCGCCGGCCCGGGTCATCCCCTCCCAGGCCTGCGGGTCGCGCCAGGCCTCGGCGAGTCCGGAGAGCTGCCCGGCGATACGGGCCCGCCAGTTCTCTCCCAGACGAGCGGCGTCCCAGGAGGGAGCCTGGGAGGAAGCCGGGCCGAGGTCCTTCAGAGCGGCGTCGGTGAAGGCCCGGGACAGCCCGCTCACGTGATCGATGAGGTCCCCGAGGGAGTAGCCCTCACACGGCGTCGGTGCCCCGAGCTGGTCATCGGTGATCCGCTCCAGCAGGTCCGTCATCCGGCGGGCCGCAGGGCCGAGATCGAGCATCGCGTTCATCGGGGCTCCCTTCGGTGCGCACATCGCCCCGACCACACCCTGCCACGAGGGACCGACAGTCCCGTCGCAGGGCGCGTTCCCGCCCGGAAGCGCGTCGCCTATTCGGCCTCAGCCGCCGAGCAGGCTCCCCAGGCCGTCGTCCACGCCGTCCAGCACACCGCTGACGGTGCCGGTGAGCGGGCCCTTGTCACGCGCGTTGTCCTTGTCCGCGGGCTGTGACGGTGTGCTGGTCGGCTCCGCCGACTTCGTCGAAGCCTGCGTCGGGGCCTGGTCGGACGCGGAATCGCCGGAGGTCTGGTCCGGGCGCGCCGGTGCGCTCTCCGGAGCCTGATCCGCGGACGTGGCTGCGGGTCGCGGCGACCGCGCGGTGTCCTCCTGCGAGGGCGCGGCCTGGGAACGGGGCGTGGCCTGGGTGTCCTGTGCGGTCGGGATGACCTTCGGTTCGGCGGAGGACGTGACGGCCAGGCCGCCGTCCTCGGGCTTGTCCGCGTTGCCGGTACTGCCCTGCCCTGAGGCGGTCGATCCGGGGAGATCGGCCGTCGGGTCGTACCGGGAGCCGGACTCCGCCTGTACCGCGGTCTCATCGTCGATGGACTGGAAGGCGAACGCCAAAGCGCCCACCACCCCCATCGCGGCCGCTGTCTTGAATATCGCGGAATATGCGCGACTTATCCGGTGGGGTCGCCTGTGCCTGGCCATTACGACTGCCTCCGAGTCGTTCCGCTTACTGTGCCGCACCATTAAACCTTGGCCGTACGGCCGCACTGACGCCTGATGCCCACTCGTTACGCAGCGATATCAAAATCCGGAACATTTTGCTCGCGAGGTGGTCTCAAAGCGTTGTTTTCGGATGCTTCACGCAACCTGCTCGGCATCCGGTCATATGGCGCCTCCCCACGCGCTCCTCTTGCGACCAGACGCCCCTGCCCCCGTTCTCAGCTGCTGTCGGAGCGGCGGCCATTGGTCTCCTCCACCACCAAAGGGCCTGACCTTGCAGTGTTTATCCTTTTGAGCGGAACTGCCTCTTATTGCGGGATACTGCGGCACGAGGGCGGAGTTCATGTCCGGAATCGATCACCTTGGGTGGCAGTGGCCGAAGCGGAGGGCTCACCCCGTGCCGAGCAGTCCCGACGGATGCGGCCGGGGCCGCCCCGGCTCCTCCGGCAACTCCCTGCGGCGGTTGAACGCCGCCGACGGGGGGACCCCTGCCCGGCGAGCCACCCCCCGACCATGCCCTCCCGCATACCTCGCTGTGCTCGATGACCTCGGGGAGCGGCCGCTCCTTCGATCCGACGTGGCAGGACAGCGTGCCCAAGGCCGGGCGAGGACGGGCGCCGGCCGGCGCGGGGACACGTCGGAGAGTCCTGCCCCCGACGACCTCGCCACCACGACGAACGCGAACAGCTCCCGCTGACGACCGGGGTTCGACTGACGGGTCCCTGCCCGCAAACCGTTGTCCGCAGGGGGCCTTGGGGCATCGGCTCCGCCCTCGAGCAGGCCGGGTACGGACCCTCCTGACCGGTCCCCGGCGGACGGCCGGGGCGCCGCCCGAGAGTCGCTCGGCCTTCTCGCCGCGGACGCCCGAGACCACCGCTCGCGGGAGTCGGCAACCCGTCGGCCAAAAACGTTTCACCGACTCCTGCACTTGGCATTCGGCTGTTTCTTATGCCCGCTCGACCACCGCAAGGGCGCGCGTAAACGTATGCGGCACTTACGAGTGAACATGGTTGCTTTCTGGTGCGCCGAGTAGCGGTGAGCGGCAGTCTTATGCCTGGCTCGTTCGGTTCGTTGGGGGGAGGGCGGCGGACGGTGGCGTTGAACCCGTATCGCTGGTTGGGACATCGGCGTTTTTTCGGATTATTCTATAGGCTGGGGAACTCTTCCATAACCGCTGTCCCCACCGAACTCCCTTGCCGTGAATCGCGGTTAGGGCGTGTTTCACAAGTGGCGGCGTCCGTCCGAAGGGCGGGGTCCGCGGCTCCCCCAGCTACCGCTGGGCGGTGCCCCCAGGTGCGTGCGATCGCAAGGCGGTGGGAATACCCCCGGCCGGAGGCTGGGGGAGGTCGTCCTCGTACTGGGGTCCCCCATACCGAAGGCCAGGGGAGTACTCGGACGAGCCCGACAACGCAGCGTGGGGGCACTCCCCCAGCCTTCGGCCGGGGGGACCCCCACCCGCGGCAGCTGGGGGAGTGCGTGTCAGGCACCGCGGGCCTGGGGGCACCTCCCGGACGGAGTCTGGGGGAGGCACTTGTGAAATCCGCCCCAGGGCCGCTGCGCCTGGTCCTGCGGCGTATCGCCCACCCAGTCCTGCTCGTTGCGGTGGCTTCGGTCATCGCGGCGACGTTGCGTTATGGCTGGGACACCGGCGTGGTCAGCCTTCTCTTCCTGCTGGGCACCTTTGCCTATCTTGCGGTGCTCGAGCGCCTGATCCCCTATGAGCGCGCCTGGCATCCCAGCCCGGGTGAATGGGGCTGGTACGGCGTCTACTTCCTGCTGACCATGGCCGGTGGCGGTCTGGCGCAGCTGGTGGTGACGGCCGTCGTCCGCGTGGTGTCACCGCCCCATCCGGTACTCGGCCTGGGGTCGGAACTTCCGTCGGTCCTGTTGCTCGGCTCTCTGGCCAGCTATCTGGTGCACCGTCTGGGGCACAGCCATCCGTGGCTGTGGCGTCTGCACGGTGTGCACCATGTGCCGGACAAGGTCAACGTGGCCAACAACGGCGTCAATCATGTCTTCGACATTGTGCTGGCCCAGGGCACCGCCCAATTGACGCTGGCGCTGATGGGGTTCTCCAAGGAATCCGTCTTCGCTCTGGGACTGTTCGTCGTGGCACAGGGCTATTTCGTCCATGCCAACATCGATGTCCGCCTCGGCTGGCTCAACCACATTTTCGCGAGCCCCGAACAGCACCGCCTGCATCACAGCACGGACCTGTCGGAAGCCGGCCACTACGGCTCCGATCTGTCGATCTGGGACCGGGCCTTCGGAACCTTCACCTGGCGTCCCGACCGCCATCCGGTTGCGGTCGGGCTGAAGGATCCCGGGTCATTTCCGATAACCGGCGCTGTCGTCGCCAGCTTTCTCCATCCCTGGCGTCGGCAGCGAATGCCGGCCGACAGCCCCCTGGACACACCCAGCTAGCAGCATCTCGCCATCCCCTGCTCGCGCCGCAGCGCCATGACACAAGGATTCGACGTTGACGGACTCATTGAACGCCGCCTCCCGCGACACCGTAGCGATCATCGGGATGGGTTGCCGACTGCCCGGTAGTGCGTCCGACTACCGTGCGTTCTGGCAGAACCTGATCAACGGCAGGGACTGCATCACGCCCACGCCGGCCGACCGTTACGACGTCGCGACCCTCGGCAGCCGGGACAAGGCCAAGCCCGGTCGTCTGGTCGGTGGCCGCGGTGGCTACATCGACGGCTTCGACGAGTTCGATCCCGCCTTCTTCGGTATCAGCCCGCGCGAGGCGGAGCACATGGACCCGCAGCAGCGCAAGCTGCTGGAGGTGTCCTGGGAGGCGCTGGAGGACGGCGGACAGCGCCCCTCGGACCTGGCGGGCCGTGACGTCGGGGTCTTTGTGGGCGCGTTCACGCTGGACTACAAGATTCTGCAGTTCTCCGACCTGAGCTTCGACACGCTCGCCGCACACACCGCGACCGGCACCATGATGACGATGGTGTCGAACCGTATCTCGTACTGCTTCGACTTCCGCGGGCCCAGTGTCTCGATCGACACCGCATGCAGTTCGTCGCTGGTGGCCCTCCACTTGGCGTGCGAGAGCCTGCGTCGTGGCGAGACCGGCCTCGCGCTCGCCGGAGGCACGCTGCTGCACATGGCGCCGCAGTACACCATCGCCGAGACGAAGGGTGGCTTTCTCTCCCCCGAGGGCCGGTCGTGCACCTTCGACGCCTCGGCCAACGGCTATGTGCGGGCCGAGGGCGTGGGCATGGTCGCGCTCAAGCGCCTGGAGGACAGCCTGCGGGACGGCGATCCCATCCACGCGGTGATCGTCGGCAGCGGCGTCAACCAGGACGGCCGTACCAACGGCATCACCGTGCCCAACCCGGACGCCCAGGTCGCCCTGATCGAGCGCGTCTGTGCCGAGGCGGGCATCGAACCCGGCAGCCTGCAGTACGTCGAGGCGCACGGCACCTCGACGCCGGTCGGGGACCCCATCGAGGCAGAAGCCCTCGGCCGCGCCCTGTCGCTCGGACGGAAGCCGGGCGCCAAGTGCTACGTCGGCTCGGTCAAGACGAACATCGGACACACCGAATCGGCTGCCGGCATCGCCGGCTTGATCAAGACCGTGCTGTGCCTCAAGCACCGGAAGATCCCGCCCCATATCAATCTGCGGAAGATCAATCCCGCGATCGACCTGGCGTCGTTGCCGTACGAGATCCCGACCCGGCCGACCGACTGGCCCGAACATGAGGGGCCCGCCCGCGCCGGTGTGAACTCCTTCGGCTTCGGCGGGACCAACGCCCACATCCTGCTGGAGGAAGCGCCCGTCCGCGAAGGGACCACGGCGCCCGCGGAGGCGGAGGCCGCGGCCCAACGCCCCACCCCCCGCGCCGGTTACACGATCCTGCCGCTGACGGCGCGCAACCCGGCCGTCCTCCCCGAGGTGGCCGGAGCCATCCGCCAGGAGCTGGCGGGCGTCGACGGCACGGCCGTACCGCTCTCCGACCTCGGCTTCACGCTGGCCCACCGCCGCCAGCATCTGGAGTCGCGGCTGTCGATCGTGTACGCGTCGCCCGCCGAGCTGGAGGAGGGCCTCGACGCGTATCTGCGGGCCGAGGCACATCCGCATGTGCTGCTCGACCAGCAGCGTGACCGGGAACAGCGGCGTCTGGTCTGGGTCTTCACCGGCATGGGGCCGCAATGGTGGGCGATGGGGCGCGAGCTCTTCGAGACCGAACCGGTCTACCGTGAGGCGGTCGAGCGCTGCGACCACGAGATCGGCAAGCTCACCGGCTGGTCGCTGGTCGAGGAGCTGGCCGCCGACGAAGCCGGTTCGCAGATGAGCGAGACCTGGCTGGCCCAGCCGGCCAACTTCGCCCTGCAGACCGGACTGGCAGCGCTGTGGCGCAGCCGCGGCGTGCGTCCCGACGCCGTGGTCGGACACAGCACCGGCGAGGTCGCCGCGTTCCACGAAGCCGGGGTCTACACCCTGCGGGACGCGGTCAAGGTCGTGGTGCACCGCAGCCGCCTCCAGCAGAAGCTCACCGGCACCGGCACCATGCTGGCGGTGAGCCTCTCGGAGACCGAGGCGGTACGCCGTGTGGAGCCGTACGGCGACCGCGTTTCGGTCGCCGCGGTGAACAGCCCGACCGGGATCACCCTCGCCGGTGACGAGGACGCGCTGGCGCAGCTCGCTGCCGAGCTCCAGGCCGAGCAGATCTTCGCCAAGCCTCTCGCCGTACGGGTGCCCTACCACAGCGCGCGGATGGACCCGATCAAGGAGGAGCTGCTGAAGTCGCTGGCGGGGCTGGCGCCGCGTTCCGCGCGCGTGCCGCTGTACCTCACCGGCGAACAGGGTGTCGCGCACGGCACCGAGCTGGACGCCGGCTACTGGTGGAAGAATGTCCGGGGCAGGGTTCACTTCCGCGCGGCGGTCGACCGACTGGTCGACGACGGCCACAGCGTGTTCCTCGAAATCGGCCCCCACCCCGTACTCGGCCATGCGATCAAGGAATGCCTCGACAGCCGGGGTGCCGAAGGGAGAACGCTTCCGTCACTCCGCCGCCAGGAAGACGAAGCCGAGCGCTTCACCCTGTCATTGGCCGGGCTTCACAACCTGGGAGTCGACATCGACTGGGAGGTGCTGCATCCCGCCGGCAGGCCGGTGCGGCTGCCGCGCTATCCATGGAAGCGGGACCGTTACTGGGTGGAGCCGAAGCCGGTGGAGCAGATCCGGCTCGGCCGGCGCGACCATCCCCTGCTGGGCCGCCGTACCGCTCACGCCGAGCCGACATGGGAGGTGCGGCTCGACGTCGAGACGATGCCGTACCTGGGTGATCACCGGATCCAGGGCAGCGCGCTGTTCCCGGGGGCGGGTTATCTGGAGATGGCGGCGCAAGCGGTCCGGGCGCTGACCGGCGGCACCGAGGTGACGCTGGCCGGCATCGAGCTCCGGAAGGCGCTCTTCCTGCCCGACGGGGAGGCGAGGGCGGTGCAGCTGTCCTTCTCCTCCGAGCGGGCCGCGTTCACCGTGGCGACGGTGCCGGGTGCCACCGAAGAGAGCATCGTGCACGCGAGCGGGGTCGTACGCACCGGTCAGCGGCGCGGGTTCGGCACGACGTTCGACGCCGGGGCGATCCGCGCCCGCTGTGAGCGTCAGCTCGACGGGGCAGGCTGCTACGCGGCTCTGGGAGCCCTGGGCTACCAGTACGGGCCCGCGTTCCAGGGCATCGAGGAGGTGTGGATCGCCCCTCGCGAAGCGCTCGCCCGGATCCGCCCAACGGAGATCATCGGTGAGGACGCCGCCCGCCACCATGTCCATCCGGTACTCCTCGACGCCTGCTTCCAGTCGCTGCTGACGCCCCAGATCCTGCAGGAGAACGGGGACCCGCGGGAGAGCGGTATCCGCCTGCCGCTGTCGATCGACGAGGTGCGCTGTGATCCGGTGGGCGATCAGCCGTTCTGGGCGCACGCGACCGTGTCACAGGACGAGGGGGGCGAGCTGACCGGCGACATCGCCCTGTACTCCGACACCGGCGAGCCGCTGGGCCGCATCAGTGGTTTCCGTGCGGCGGATATCGAGAAGGCGTCGACGGCGGTCGGCCGCAACACCATCGACCACTGGCTGGCCGACATGGCCTGGGTGGAAAAGCCGCTCGAGGCGGGCGGCGGCAATACCGCGGACGGCCCCGTCGCGGACGATGCCCCGGCGCGGGCCGCGGGGGGCGGAGCGGCCGGGAAGTGGCTGGTCTTCGCCGACGCGCAGGGGGTCGCCGACGCGCTGGCGGCGATGGTGGCCGCGCGGGGCGGGCACTGCCACCTGGTGCGCCCGGGCCAGGGCTACCGCCTGGCGTCCGACCGTCGGCAGTCCACGGTCACGCCCGGCTCGACGGCCGAGCTGAGGCGCCTCTTCGCCGAACTGCGCAAGGAGGGCGGCGAGCCGTTCACCACCGTCGTGCACCTGTGGAACCTCGATCTGCCACCGATCGACGCGACAGTCCCGGACGACCTGGGGCGGCACACCGGCGTCGGGGCGTACTCGCTGATCGCGCTCGCCCAGACGCTGCAGTCCGAACAGCCCGGCAGCAGGCTGCATATCGTCACGCGCGAAACGCAGGCCGTGGCCTCCGGCGATACGGTCGAGCCACTGGGTGCGCCGGCCTGGGGCATCGGCCGGGTGCTCTGGTACCAGGAGCTGATGGCCCATCGCGGCAAGCTGATCGACCTCGGACCTGACGGGGGTGACGCGTCGGCGCGCCGGGCCGAGGCCGAGGCCCTGCTGCGCGAGGTGTCGGCCGACGACGAGGACGAGGTCGCCCTGCGGGGCGGCCGCCGCTACACCAGCCGGCTGAAGCCGGCCAGCGGTCTCACCCGCCCGCTGCCGTTGCGCCTGCGCCCCGACGGCAGCTATCTGGTGACCGGCGCCTTCGGTGCCCTCGGAAGGCTGCTGTGCCGCACACTCGTCAAGCGTGGTGCGCGCCGGCTGATCCTCGTGGGCCGTACGAGGATGCCGGAGCGCAGCCGGTGGAGCACCCTGGATCCCGGCACCCCGGCAGGCCGCGCCGTGGGCTTCCTCAAAGAGCTGGAGGCCCTCGGAGCTCAGACGATCCTGGTGCCGCTCGACATCACCGACGAGGCGGCCCTGACGGCGTGGCTGGAGGAGCACCGCGCGCAGGAGCCGCCGCCGATCCGTGGTGTGTTCCACCTCGCCGGCCATGTTCACGACACGCTCCTCCCGGAGATGGACCGTCCGACCTTCGACGCCGTGCACGACCCCAAGGTCGCCGGCGCCTGGCTGCTGCACCGCCATCTGCGGGACGAGCCGCTGGAACACTTCGTCCTGTTCGCCTCGATCGCCTCCCTGCTGACGACCGCCGGCCAGACCAACTACGCCGCCGGCAACGCCTTTCTCGATGCACTGGCGCACCACCGTCGCGCGCAGGGCCTGCCGGCGCTGAGCCTGGACTGGGGGCCGTGGGCGACCGGCATGATCGAAGAGCTCGGGCTGATCGACCACTATCGCAACAGCCGAGGGATGAGCTCGCTGTCGCCGGACGCCGGAATGGCGGTGCTCGAGCGGGTCATCGGTCAGGACCGGGCCCAGCTGCTGGTGGCGACCGTCGTCGACTGGCCGGTCTTTCTGGCCTGGTACGCCTCGCCGCCGCCGCTGGTGAGCGACCTGGTCCTCACCGCCGGCGGCCCGTCGCCCACCGAGAACAGCAGCTTCCTGGACACCTTCCGCGACGCCGGGGCGGAGGACCGCCGACTGCTGCTGGCGGAGCGGTTCGGCGCGCTGGTCGCCGGCGTACTGCGCGTTCGGTCCGACCAGGTCGATCCCGGCGTCAGCCTCCCCGCCCTCGGGCTCGACTCGCTGCTCGCGATGGAGCTGCGGGCCCGGGTCCACACGGAGCTGGGTGTCGCGTTGCCGGTGGTGACCCTGCTGAGCGGCGCTCCCGTCGGTGAGCTGACCGAGCAGCTGCACGACGGCGTGGCCGGACTGGTGGCGGCCGATGCCGGCGCGGGCGCCGACGCCGTGGAGGTCGAGGTCTTCCGTGACGAGCGGCAGCACCCGCTGACCCAGAACCAGAAGGCGTTGTGGTTTCTCAAGCAGCTCAACCCGGAGGGCTTCGCGTACAACATCGGTGGTGCGGTCGAGGTGCGCGCCGAGCTCGAACCCGAGCTGATGTTCGAGGCGTTCCGTGCTCTGACCGAGCGCCATCCCAGCCTGCGCGCCAACTTCGTACTCGGCCCGCAGGGTCAGGCGATGCAGAAGGTCTCTTCCGGGACCGCACAGGACATCGCCCTCTTCGACGTCCAGGGCCAGGAGTGGGACGCCATCCACCGGATGATCGTCCACGAGTACCGCAAGCCCTACGACCTCGAGCGCGACCCGCTGGTCCGGCTGCGCCTGTTCAAGCGGGGCACGGACCGCTGGATCATCATGAAGGCCGTCCACCACATCATTTCGGACGCGATCTCGACGTTCACCTTCATCGAGGAACTACTCGCGCTCTACGAGGGGCTGCGCCAAGGACGCCGTACCGAACTGCCGCCGGTGTCCGGGCGCTACCTGGACTTCCTCAACTGGCAGAACCAGTTCCTCGCCGGCCCCGAGGCGCAGCGGATGCTCGACTACTGGCGGAGCCGTCTGCCGGCCGAAGTACCGGTGCTCAACCTGCCCACCGACAAGGCCCGCCCGCTGGTCCAGACCCACAACGGTGCGTCGGAGTTCTTCGTGCTCGACGCCGAGCTGAGCGCACGGGTCCACGCCCTGGCGCGCGAGCACAACGTCACCGTGTTCATGGTGCTGCTGAGCGCCTACTACCTTTTGCTGCACCGCTATTCCGGGCAGGACGACATCATCGTCGGCAGCCCGGTCACGGGCCGGACGCAGAAGGAGTTCGCCTCGGTCTACGGCTACTTCGTCAATCCGCTGCCGCTGCACGCCGACCTCGCCGGGGGGCCGTCGGTCGCCGAGCTGCTGGGGCAGGTGCGCGGCGTGGTGCTGGGTGGCCTGGACCATCAGGAGTATCCGTTCGTACGGCTGGTCGAGGAGCTGGGCCTCCAGCACGATCCGAGCCGTTCCGCGGTGTTCCAGGCGATGTTCATCCTGCTCGTCCACAAGGTGGCGACCGAGAAGTACGGCTACCGGCTGGAGTACATCGAACTGCCCGAGGAGGAGGGCCAGTTCGACCTCACGCTCTCGGCCTACGAGGACGAGGCGGACCAGCGCTTCCACTGCGTCTTCAAATACAACACCGACCTCTTCCTTCCGGAGACGGTGCGGCGGCTGGCGTCGCACTACGTCAATCTGCTCGACGGGCTGACCAGCGCGCCGTCCACGCAGCCGATCACCCGGCTGGAGATGCTCTCCCCCGAGGAGCGCGAGGGCATCCTCAGTGCATGGAGCGGGGCCCGGCAGGAGCTCGTACGGCCCGGGGGCGCGCCAGGGCCACAGGACCCCGGCGAGGTGCCGGTCCATCAGCTGATCAGCGCCGCCGCTGCCGAGCATCCCGAGGCGACCGCCGTATCGGCCCCGACGGAAGCGGGCGGGACCGTGCGGCTGACCTACGGCGACCTCGAGGACCGCTCCCGCCGGCTGGCGCACCGGCTGCGCGGGCTGGGGGTGCGCGACGGCGCGGTCGTGGCCCTGTGCCTGGACAAGTCGCCCGCACTGATCGTCACCGTGCTGGCGGTGCTCAAGGCCGGTGGCGCCTATCTGCCGCTCGACCCCGAGTACCCGGCCGAGCGCCTGGCCTTCATGGTGCGCAACGCCGGTGCCACGGTCGTGATCGCCGACGGAGCCGGCCGTGAGCAGCTGGCCGGGCTGCCGATCGAGATGCTGGCCCTGGAGGACCTGTACGCGACCGACGCGCCGACCGACGCTCCCGATCCGGCCATGGACGGCCCCGACGGTGATGCCACCGTCGACATGAACGCGCCCGCCTATGTCGTCTACACCTCCGGTTCGACCGGCCGGCCCAAGGGAGTGCAGGTCAGCCACCGCAATCTTGCCTCGGCGTACGGGGCCTGGCGCGAGACGTACCGCCTCGACCACGAGGTGCACACGCATCTGCAGATGGCCGGTTTCCCCTTCGACGTCTTCACCGGTGATCTGGTCCGCGCACTGTGCTCCGGCGGCCATCTCGTGCTGATCAACCGGGAGCTGCTGTTCAACACGGCGCGCCTGTACGAGACGATGCTCGCCGAACGGATCGACTGCGGAGAGTTCGTGCCCGCGGTCGTACGCGGCCTGATGAGCCACTGCGAGAGCCACGGCCTGCGTCTGGACTTCCTGCGCCTGCTCATCGTCGGCTCCGACGCGTGGAAGGTCGAGGAATACCAGCGGCTGCGCGGTCTGTGCGGGCCGCGGACACGCCTGGTCAATTCCTATGGGGTCAGCGAGGCGACCATCGACAGCGCCTACTTCGAAGGGCCGGTCGACGGGCTGGAGCCAAGCCGTATGGTGCCGATCGGACGGCCGTTTCCGAACAGCGCGCTCTATATCCTCGACGACCACGGCGAGCCGGTGCCACCGGGCGTGGCGGGCGAGCTGTGGATCGGCGGCGACGGCGTCGCGACCGGCTACACCGGCGATCCGGAACAGACCGCGCAGCGCTTCGTCACGCTGACGCCGAGCCACGAACCGGGGGCCGCTGCCCTGCGCCTGTACCGCACCGGCGACCTCGCGCGATGGGACTCCCACGGCGGTGTCCATCTGCTCGGACGGACCGACACGCAGGTCAAGGTGCGCGGTCACCGCGTCGAGATCGGCGAGATCGAGTCCCAGTTGGCGGACTGGCCGGGTCTGGCGCAGGCGGTGGTCACCGCCCGCCCGGACGCAGGTGGCGACAGCGTGCTGTGCGCCTACGGCGTTCCGGCCGCCGGTGGCAGCCTGGACTGGCGGGAGCTGCGCCGTCATCTCGCCGGCTCCCTGCCGACGTATCTGATTCCTTCGTACTTCGTCGAACTCCCCGAACTGCCGCTCACACCGAACGGCAAGGTCGATCTGGCCGCACTGCCGGCGCCGCGGTTCGACGGGGGCGAGGAGGGCTACGAGGAGCCGGTGACGCTCTACGAGGTCCGCATGGCCGAGCAGTGGAAATCTCTGCTCGGCCTCGAACAGGTGGGTCTGCACCATGACTTCTTCGAGGTGGGCGGAAGTTCGATCAAACTGATCGAGCTGATCCACCACCTCCAGTCCGAGTTCAACATCACCATTCCCGTCAGCCGGCTGTTCAAGGTGACGACCCTGCACGGTATGGCCCTGACGGTGGAGCACATCATCACCGGTAAAATCGCCGGAGCCCAGCCCTATCTGCGCTTCAACGCCGACAACGAGCAGACTCAGACGATCTTCTGCTTCCCGCCGGCAGGGGGGCACGGCCTGGTCTACCGCCAGTTCGCTGCACATCTGCCGGAGTATCAGTTCGTCGCCTTCAACTATCTGTCCGGCGACGACAAGGTGGCCGGCTATGCCGATCTGATCGAGTCCATCCGGACCGAAGGGCCGTGCATCCTGTTCGGCTATTCGCTCGGCGGCAACCTCGCGTTCGAGGTGGCCAAAGAGCTGGAGCAGCGCGGACGCGAGGTGCCGAACGTGGTCATCATGGACTCGTACCGGATCCATGACTCCTTCGAGCTCGGCAGCGAGCACTTCGAGGCCTTCGAGCGTGAACTCGGCGAGCATCTGCGCAAGCACACGGGCTCGGAGATCGTCGCCCAGGAGACGCTGAACCAGGCCAGGGAGTACATCCACTTCTGCAGCCGTACACCGAACCACGGGGTGATCAGTGCTCCGGTCAGTGTGATCTCCGACGAGGAGAAGGTGGCGCTGTACGCCGCTGAGGAGCGTGGCAGCTGGCACGGCAGTACGACGACCCGTACCGCGGTGTTCCGTGGCTTCGGCACCCACGCCGAAATGCTCGACCAGGAGTACATCGCGCTCAACGCGAACCTGGCACGCATCATCCTGGCCGGAGGTGAGACGCATGTCGCATGAGCCGGGCCCGGACTGGAGCATCCGCGACCGCACTCCCGGTGGCAGCCCCCGCGTGATCATCATCGGCGCGGGCGTGAGCGGCATGGCCACCGGCTGCTATGCGCAGATGAGCGGGATGGAGACCCGCATCCTCGAAAAGCACGTCCTGCCCGGAGGCTGCTGCACGGCGTGGTCACGCGAGGGCTTCATCTTCGACTATTGCATCGAATGGCTGATCGGCACCGGCGCGGGCAACGACGCGAACCAGGTGTGGCGCGAACTCGGCGCGCTCGACGGCAAGACGATGACGAATTTCGAGATGTTCAACCGGGTCGTCGACGAGAACGGCCGGTCGGTGACGTTCTACAACGACCCGGACAGGCTGGAGCGGCATCTGCTGGAGGTCTCGCCGGCCGACGCGCGGCTCATCCGCTCGTTCTGCCGTGACCTGCGGCGCTTCCTCCGGATCGACCTGTATCCCTTCCTCACGCCGTCACCGCTGAAGACACCGCGGGAGAGGCTCCGGACCCTGTTCACGGTCCTGCCGGCGTTCCGTCTGTTCTGGCGGACCGCCGCCACACAGATGCACACCTTCGCCGACAAATTCCAGGATCCGCTGCTGCGCCGGGCGTTCCGCAATATCTTCTTCCAGGATCACGAGGTCTTCCCCCTGCTGCCGTATCTGTTCAACATGGCCGGGGCGTACCACCACAACGCGGGTTTTCCGCAGGGCGGATCGCTGGGACTGTCGCGCTCCATCGAGGAGCGGTACACGTCGCTGGGCGGCAGCATCACCTACCGTGCGCGTGTCGAGAGAATTCTGGTCGAGGACGGCCGTGCCATCGGGGTGGAGCTCAGGGGCGGGAAGCGGCTCTACGCCGACCACATCGTCTCGGCCTGCGACGGTTACACCACCATCTACGGCCTGCTGGGCGGCCGGTACACCGGTCCGCGCATCGACAAGCTCTACGGCTCCCTGCTCACCGAGCCGGGCGTCCTGTACCCGGGCGTGGTCTCGGCCTTCGTCGGCCTCGATGGCGAGGCGGGGGCACAGGACGCCCACAGCACGACGTATCTGCTGTCGCAGGAGCAGAGCCGTCAGCTGCCGGGGGCGTCGCAGAAGAGCCTGGTGGTGCAGCTGCGCTCGCGTTACTCGGACGGCTTCGCGCCGCCCGGCACTTCGGTGATCCACTGCACCTACTTCAGTGACTTCGCCTACTGGACGGCGCTGCGCAGCGCGAATCGCAGAGAGTACTGGGCCCAGAAGCGCAAGGTCGCCGACTTCGTACGGGACTTCCTGGAGTGCCGCTATCCGGGCATCGGTGAGCGTATCCGCGTTGTGGACGTGGCCTCGCCGGCGACCACCAAGCGGTACACCGGCAATTTCAACGGCAGCATTCTCGCGTGGAAGTCCTTCACCGACGCCGATGACCTGGTGACCAAGGTGGTGAACAAGGACCGTATGCGACTGCCGGGGCTGCGCGGTTTCTCGATGGCGGGGCAGTGGGCAGCCGGGGGCGGACTGATCCGTGCCGCGTCGAGCGGCCGCTTCGTCACCCAGTATCTGTGCCAGGAGCTGGGCCTGGAATTCCGCGCCTGGGAGAGCCCGGGCCGTGAGCCCTGGCACCGCGACAAGCTCGGTCCTCTCCCCCAACTCGATGCGTGGCCCGTGCGGTAGAGGACCGCGGGCCCACCTACCGAGGAGGCAGGAAGCATGCCGCGCCCGAAGCGGAACAGAGAATCAATGATCATCATTGGTGCGGGCCTCGGTGGCCTGTCCACCGGCTGCTACGCGCAGATGAACGGGTACCGCACCCGCATTTTCGAGATGCACGACATTCCCGGAGGTTGCTGTACGGCATGGGACCGGGGTGACTTCACACTCGACTGCTGCATCAGCTGGTTGCTCGGCAGTGGTCCGGGTAATGAGATGCACCGGATCTGGCTCGAACTGGGAGCCCTGCAGGGCAAGCAGATGCGCCATTTCGATGTGTTCAACATCGTGCGCGGCGGGGACGGGCGGGCGGTCCACTTCTACTCCGACCCGGACCGGCTCCAGGAACATCTGCTCGGCCTCTCGCCCGCCGACGCCGGACACATCCGGGATTTCTGCAACGGCCTGCGTAAGTTCAGAAAGTGTCTGGCCGTCTACCCTTTCCTCAAACCGGTGGGCCTGATGGGTACGTTCGAGCGCTGGCGCATGCTGGCCTCCTTCGTCCCGTACGTCAATGTCATCCGTCGATCGCTCAGTGTGCTGATGACGGACTACTCCTCGAAGTTCAAGGACCCCCTGCTCCGCGAGGCGTTCAATTTCATCCTCTACGAGAAGCACCCGGCGTTCCCGGTGCTCCCGTTCTATTTCCAGCTGGCCTCGCATGCGAATCTGTCGGCCGGTGTACCCGAAGGCGGTTCGCTCGGCTTGTCCCGGTCCATCGAGCAGCGCTACCGACGCCTCGGCGGTGAGGTCACCTACAACGCCAAGGTCGAGGAAGTGCTGGTCGAGGACGACCGTGCGGTCGGTGTGCGTCTCAGCGACGGGCGCGAGTTCCACGCCGACATCGTGGTCTCGGCCTGCGACGGTCACACCACGATGATGAAGTTTCTCAAAGGCCGGTATCTGGACGTAAAATACCGTCATCTCTACACCAGGACCATCAAAGAGCCGGGCATGGTGTTCCCCGGCTACGTCACCCTCTTTCTCGGTCTCAAACGTCCCTTCCCCGAAGGGGATCCGTGTACGACCTATCTGCTGACCGACGCCGAGGCAGCCGGGCTGACCGGCATTCGCCATCCGAGCATCAACGTTCAGTTCCGCAATCTGCACTACCCCGAGCTGTCTCCGCAGGAGACGACCGTCGTCTACGCCACCTATTTCTGCGACATCGCCCCGTGGCGCGCCCTGAACCAAGGGCCGGAGCAGGCGAGTCGGCTGCGCAGGGGCGAGGAGCTGCATACCCTGCCGGTGCGGCGCGGACGCGACTACTACACCGCCAAGCGCCGAGTGAGAAACGTGCTCACACGATTTCTCGACGCGCGCTTCCCGGGAATGGCGGACGCGATCGCCGTACGCGATGTGTCGAGCCCGCTCACCCAAGTCCGCTACACCGGCAACTACGACGGCACCGTCCTGGGCTGGCAGCCGTTCGTGGAGAGCGGTGAAACCCTGGAAGCACTGGTCAAGAAGCACGGTCCGGGGCTGCCCGGCCTGGAGAACTTCTATCTGTCGGGCGTGTGGGCGACCACGGGCGGACTGATCCGCGCCGCGGCCGCGGGACGACATGTCATGCAGTTCATCTGCCGCGACGACGGCAGGACCTTCACCGCCGGGATCGACGAGACGGGGCCGCCGCCGACGCACGTCGTCATCCCGGTCGGAGCACGTCCGCCGTCCCCCGGCCCGGCCGCCGGGTTTCCTCAACCGTCCTATCGACAGGAGACATGAATGAAAATCCAGAAGTGGGTGGTGCGCGAGCATCTCGACGGTGTTCCCGACGTCCGCAGAATCTACGAGAAGGTGGTGGAGGAGGTGGACGTCGATCTCGAGGACGACGAGATGCTCCTCGAAACCTTGTATGTGTCGGTCGATCCCTATCTGCAGGGCATCGCCCTCGATACGCCACTCGGCCATCACATGGGCGCCGATTCCATCATGGAGGTCGTGGAGGCCGGACCGCGCGCGGCATTCTCGCCCGGCGACCTGGTCCAGGGCTTCGGTGGCTGGCGCAGCCATGTCATCAGTGACGGCGCGCCGATGGCCTGGAAGACCGGGACGTTCCCCATGGTGTTCCCCGCCTATCGCAGGCTGGATCCGCGCCATTACGACGCCGCGCTGCCGCTCTCGACCGCATTGGGCATCATGGGCGGCCCGGGCATGACGGCCTGGGGCACCCTGACGAAGTTCATGACGGTCCGGCCCGGCGACACGGTCGTCATCAGCGGCGCATCGGGCTCCATCGGAACGCTCGTCGGACAGCTGGCCAAGCGCGCCGGCGCTCGCGTCATCGGCACGACCGGTTCTCCGGAGAAGGCGGAGTATCTCACCGGGCTGGGCTTCGACCGGGTCGTCCCCTACCGCCAGGGCGACGACGTGGACTCGGTGCGGCAGGCGCTCCGGGAAGCGGCACCGGACGGCGTCGACAAATACTTCGACAGCATGGGCGGCGCCGTGACGGACGCGGCGTTCTCCCTGCTCAACGTCGGCAGCCAGGTGGCGGTCTGCTGGCAGTGGGCCACTCAGGTCGGCAACGACCACACCGGGCCACGGCTGTTGCCGTACATCATGTTTCCGCGCACCACCATCCGCGGCATTTTCGCGCCGGAGTGGTTCACCGAGCAGAACTGGAACGCGCTCCACGACGAGCTGGGCGGCTTGGTCCGCCGGGGGGAGATCGCCTACGACCAGACCCTCCGCCGCGGTTTCGACGACATCCCGGCCGCCTATCAGAGTCTGTACGTCGACAGAGCGGCGAATCGGGGCAAGGTACTGGTCGAACTGTGAGTCACCTCACCCGCGGCGGAGCGTGGCCCCGCGTGGCATACCTCCGCCCACAGCAAACCCGAACAATACAGATATTTGCACCCTTTCACGACTCGGCGCCCTCACCCGTATCACGTAGAGTCGCCCGGGCCGCCGGTCGCGGAGAGACGGCCGGGCGGAGGGCAGCAGAAGCCGCGGGAACGGAGCTGGACGGAACACGTCATGGAGAGATCGCACGCGTCGAGCCGTCTCCGCCGTACGGTGGCCGCGGTCGCAGCCGCCGGGTCGGTGCTCACCGTGCTCGCGACGGCGGGCCCGGCCGGGGCGAGCACCGCCAGGGCCGCGGTCGGCGATGCGCAGGTCGTCTGCACCTCACGGCAGCCAGGGCTGGCTGCCCGGCTGTCCCAGGACATAGCGGGCTCGCTGCGCGGACGCCAGGGCTCCTCGGCGCTCGCTCTCTACGACCGGCGCACCGCCACCACATGCGACCTGAAGTCGGACACCGCTTTCGACTCGGCCAGTGTGGTGAAGGTCACGGTCCTCGGTGCGCTGCTGCGACAGGCCATGGAGGCTCACCGCGGACTGACACCACGCGAAGTGACCCTGACCACCGCGATGATCACCGAGTCCGACAACGCCTCCACCTCCGCTCTGTGGCGCCAGGTCGGAGACCAGGGCATCAGCCGGTTTCTCTCCCTCGCAGGCATGCGGGACACCGTCCCCGGGGCGGACGGGCGCTGGGGGCTCACCCAGATCACCGCCCGTGACCAGCTGACGCTGCTGCGCCTGCTCACCTCGGACAACGCGGTCCTGGACCGGACGGCCCGCGACTACGCCCTCGGCCTGATGCGGCGGGTCGTCCCGGAGCAGCGGTGGGGCGTACCGGCCGGAGCTCCCGGCGCGGCGGCGGTCCATGTGAAGAACGGCTGGCTGCCGCGCCCGGCCGGCGGCTGGCGGGTGCACAGCATCGGCACGTTCACCTGCCACGACGGCGTCGGCGACTGCGCCGGCGACAGCGACAGCGACGACGGGATCGTCGTCCTCTCCCAGGGCAGCCCCACGATGGAGTACGGGATCGCCACCATCCAGGGCGCTTCCCGCGTACTCCACCGCGACCTGGCCGCGGCCGGCATGTGAGGGTCGTGGGCCGGGGACAGGAACGCACTCACTGCGTGACGAGCGCCTCCACATAGACCCACGCACCCTCGTGACGTACGAAGCGGCTGCGCTCGTGGAGTTCCCCCGGGCGGCCGCCGTGGGTCCAGCGGGCCCGGAAGGTGACGGTCCCCGTGGTGTGGAAGGCGCTTCCCCCGGTGGTGTCCAGGATCTCCAGGCCCAGCCACCGCAGACCGGCGTCGAAGTCGATACGGCGCGGCCTCGTGCCGGGATGCCAGGTCCGCAGCAGATACGTCTCGTCCTGGACGGCGAACGCGCTGAAGCGGGAACGCATCAATGACTCAGCGGTGGGGGCGGAGGTCTGCCCGGCGTGCAGGCGCCCGCAACAGTCGCCGTACGCGGCGGACAGCCCGCAGGGGCAGGCGGAGACGGAGGCCGGTGACGTCTGCGGGTGTGAACGGCGTCGGGACATGACGCCATTGTCTCCCGCGGGAGAGCGGCTGCTCCACGCCCCCGGCAAGGGGGGCGTGGAGCTTCGGAAGCGCGACACCGTGCAGGGCCGTCCGGTGTCGCGCCCGCCTCCGGGCGCCGGTCGCCGATCGGTCGTCGGCTCGTCGGCCCGGTCACCGGTGCGGGTGCCTACTTCTCGCAGTTGGCGACAGACACCAGCTTGACCTGCATCTCGTCCGAGTCGGCGTCGGCCTTCTTGAGTTCGAGCTCCACGTCATCGATCTCGATGTCATCGATGTCGATGACGTTGTTCACCGCGATCTGGCCGAAGGCCGCCTGGAGGTTCTCCAGACCGTTCGTGTCGGACCAGACCTTGGCCAGACTCTCGTTCACCGCAGCCAGTTGTGCGTTCATCTGTCCAAGGTCGGCATTCGGGTTGGCCTTCGCGTATGCCTTGGGCTTCTGCTGGTTGAGGGACTTGACCTTGACCTGCGGAGCTTCGTCACTACCGACCTTGATGCCCTCGATCAGGACACCGGTGTCGCTCGCGGGGATGGCCCGCAGGGCTTCGTCCAGGCTCTGGAGACTGTCCGGCTGTGCCCCGGCCGCGGCCAGCAGGCCGGCCATTTTCCCGTCCAGCTGCGAGAGGCTGAAGGCGCCTCCCTCCTTCGCCTTGGTGACCGCCTTGGTGACGGCCCCGGACGACTGTTCCTCGGCTGATGAGCACTTCTTGGACTGGCCAGGGTTCGCGGCGGCTTCGGACGATTTTCCGCCCTCTCCCGCCATGGCGGCGCCCGTGGCGACCGCCCCCGTGATCAGGGCCGCACTTACCAGTCCGACCCCCAGAACACGACGCTTGTTGGTGCGCCTTGCTCGAGACATGCGTTCACCTCGCAGATGAAGGAAATGAGGACGTGGGAGCCGCGCCTCCGGTCAGCGGTCATGACCCTTCCGCACCGGCACCGTCACCCGTGGGGATGTGCCGCACCTGTCCGTCGGTCTCTCCCGGCTGTGACACCGCGCCGGGCACGGGACCCAAGTAATGCCCGCTGCGGTATCACGCCGATGAGTACGGATCCGACGGGGACATGACTCAGCTCACGACAGACACGTCCGCAACTTCTGTTTTATCCAGCGATGCAGTGACGCACCGATGCCCGGGTCCGGGCCCTGGGAGGAATCACGCCGACGTCCCATCACCACCGTCCAGCTGGGAACGCGACGCCATGAAGGGTGCGGTAGGCGGCAAACGGCGGTGAGGCACCGCGCAGCAGCTGAGGGGTCGACCCGGTGGACCGCCACTCCGATCGGATGGCAGACCTCGAGAGGGGCGTGCGCCCCCTGGCCCCACATCCGTATGGACAGGTCGCGACCGGGCAGGTGGACAGGGCACACAGCGTGTCCCGTTCGAGCGAGGCCGGGCGCTCGGCCGGGCCCGTGGTGTCATCCGCCGCGGGACCGGACGCGGGCCGGTCGGGCCGAAAGCCGGAAATACCGGGGAAGCGCCACGGTGAACGGCGGCTTCAGACGAGCATGTCCAGCAGCATGGCGAAGCAGGCGTCGTCACGCTCGTGCAGGAGCACGGCTCCGCGCCCTCCCCAGGCTGCCAGGGCACCCGGTCATGGACGTTGCCCGGGTGTGGATACGAGATCTTCACGACAGCGGGCGCGAGGTCGTCGCGCCGCACGGGGACGACGATGGCGATCTGTCCGTGCAGCGGCGATGCCACCGGAGTGCAGTTCCAGCGCTGAGAAGCTCCTCGACCAGACCGGGAAGGGCAGCAATCCAGTCACGGCCGCGTTCACCCTCCCGTGCCGCCGTGCTCCGCACCAAGCCCTCGGGTATCTCGATCATGCCGGCACCTCAGCGACGCTGCACATGCCCCCGGACGCACCGGCGCGGACCCGGTGGGGCGTCCGGGGGGGGCGGCGTGCGCGTTGACGTCCCGCGGCGCGGTTCCGGGGGCGGCCTGCTGTTGTGGCCCTCGCCCGAGCGCGCCCGAGGGCTGTGTCAAGGCCGGGGCGGCCGGTTCACCAGGTGTCGACGCAGGGCCGCGATCCGCGGACGTGAGGCGCCGCCTCACGCAGCAACGTACTGATCCAGCGCCGCGAGTCGGCCGGGTCGATCACATCGTCGATCTCGAACACCGAAGCGACGTTGAGGGCCTTGCCCTGTTCATAGGCCGCGGCGACCCGGCGGGCGAACTCGCGCTCGCGCTCCTCCGCGTCCTCCATGGCCTCCAACTCCTTGCGGAAGCCCAGGCGTACGGCGCCCTCCAGGCCCATCGGCCCGAACTCTCCGGTCGGCCAGGCGACCGAGAAACGAGGGACCTTGAACCCGCCTCCGGCCATCGCCTGCGCCCCGAGCCCGTATCCCTTGCGCAGCACGATCACTCCCAGGGGAATCGTCAGCGCAGCGGCGTTGACGAACATACGGCTCACATGCCGGACCGTGGCGGTCCTCTCGGCGTCGGGGCCGACCATGAACCCGGGGGTGTCGCACAGCGAGACCACCGGGAGCCCGAACGCGTCGCACAGTTGCAGAAACCGGCTGGCCTTGTCGGCGGCGTCGGAGTCGATGGCCCCGCCGAGATGCCGCGGATCGTTGGCCACAACGCCGCACGGCCGGCCTTCCACCCGTACCAGCGCGGTGATGATGCCCCGCCCGAAGCTCCGGCGGAGTTCGAGCACGGAGTCCACGTCGGCGAGCGTTTCGATGACGGCCCGTACGTCGTACGCCCGCACCCGGTTCTCGGGTACGAGATGGCGGAGCCGTCGCTGGTCGGGGCACTCCCACGTCTCCGCCGGCCCCTGGAAGTAGGACAGATACCGCTGGGCGAGCCGTACGGCGTCCTCGTCGTCCGCGGCTTCGATGTCGATGACCCCGTTGGCGGTCTGTACCTCGACCGGGCCGATGTCCTCGGGGGCGAACCGGCCCAGACCACCGCCCTCGATCATCGCCGGACCGCCCATGCCGATGTTCGCCTCCGGTGTGGCGATGATGACGTCACAGCAGCCGAGCAGCGCGGCATTGCCGGCGAAGCAGCGTCCCGAGCCGATGCCGACCAGGGGCACCTGCCCGCTGAGCCGGGCGAACAGCCAGAAGGCCATGCAGTCCAGGCCGGAGACCGTGTCCCCGTCCACATCGCCGGGACGGCCGCCGCCGCCTTCGGCGAACAGGACGACGGGCAGCCGGGCCTGTTCGGCGAGTTCGAAGAGCCGGTCCTTCTTACGGTGTCCGTGCAGGCCCTGGGTTCCGGCGAGCACGCTGTAGTCGTAGGACATGGCCACCACACGCGACACGTCCGGGCCGAACCGGTCCGCCCCGACGGTGCCGAC
This sequence comes from Streptomyces sp. 8N706, assembly GCF_052245415.1. Lineage (NCBI taxonomy): Bacteria > Bacillati > Actinomycetota > Actinomycetes > Kitasatosporales > Streptomycetaceae > Streptomyces > Streptomyces sp. 8N706. Next base: position 32,580 of record NZ_JBQQBW010000056.1, read on the forward strand.
TCCGCCGACCAACCCGTCGGCGGGGGTCCGCCGGGCCAGGTCGTCCAGGCTCCGGCGCGAGCGCTGGGCGGCGATGGCCAGACCGCCGTACTCCACGAAGCTGCCCGGGTCGCACAGGCCGAGGATGTTCTCCCGCGCGGTACGCCGTCCCTCGGCATGCCGGCGCTCGACCATCGCGGGACGCTCGGCGTCCGTACCCCATCGCCTGCGCGTCAGCACCTCCTCCAGATCGGGACGCGGCACATCCAGATCCAGCCGCTCCTCGGCCGCGGACTCCCCCGCCGCCGCCTCGACCGCCTCCATCACGACCAACGGCTGTCCGAGTCCGACCAGGCCGCCGGGCTCCACCCTGACGTCGAGGACGACGCCGTCGCACGGCGCCTCGACGAGGTGCTCCATCTTCATGGACTCCAGCACCACCACGGTGCCGCCCGCCCGTACCCGCCGGCCCTCGTCGACGACGACATCGACGACCGTGCCCGGCATGGTGGCCGCGATGGTGAGCGTGTCCCCCGTGGCCGGGACGCCGGAGGCGTCGGGCACCGGATCGTGCGCGGGCACCAGCCCCGGCAGCAACTCCTCGAGCAGCCCGGTGTGCAGCCGCCCGGCGACGATCTCGGGTGCGTCGAGCAGCCCCCGCAGCAGAGCGACGTTGGTGTCGACGCCCCCGATCCTCAGCTCGGCCAGGGCCCGCCGGGCGCGAGCGAGTGCTTCCGGCAGCCGTCCCGAGCCGTCGTGGACGACCAGTTTGGCCAGCAGCGAGTCGAACCGCGGGTTGATGCGCGCCCCCGGGTACGCCGCCGTGTCCACGCGGATACCGGGGCCGGTCGGCGGCCAGAAGGACTCCAGCGTGCCTGCCCCGGGCAGCACCGTCCCGTCCGGGAGCAGTGTTTCGGCGTTCACCCGCAGCTGGACCGCGCACCCTCGCGGAGGCGGCGCCTGCTCGGCACCCAGCTGGGCGAGCGTGCGCCCGGCGGCCACGTGGAGCTGAGCCTTCACCAGGTCGGTTCCGCTGACCTCCTCGGTGACGGTGTGCTCGACCTGGACCCGTGGGTTGGCCTCCATGAAGTAGTACGCGTCCCTGCCGCCGGAGGTGTCGACCAGGAACTCGACGGTGCCCAGGCCCCCGTAGTCCACCTCCCGCGCCAACCGGAGCGCCGCCTCGTGCAGTTGGGTGCGCGTCGTCTCGGCCAGGTTCGGGGCGGGTGCCACCTCGATGACCTTCTGCCGGTGGCGCTGCAGGCTGCAGTCGCGGTCGCCGTGGCAGACGACCGCGCCGGTGCCGTCGCCGAGTACCTGTACCTCGATATGGCGGGGCCGGGACAGCAACCGCTCGACGTAGACCGCGTCCGAAGCGAAGGCGTGGGCCGCCTCGGAACGGCAGCGCCGGAGCGCCTCCTCCAGCTCCTCCCCGGCGTACACCGGGCGCATCCCCCGGCCGCCGCCGCCGGCGACCGCCTTGACCATCACGGCGGCGCCCGGGCCGAGGCCGTCCAGGAACGCGCGGGCCTCCTCCAGGGTGGTGTCGCCCCGGGTCGCCGGGAGCACGGGCACATCGAGGCGCGCGGCGAGCGAGCGGGCCGCGCTCTTGTCCCCGAAGACCTCGAGCACCTCGGGGCGCGGGCCGACCCAGGTCAGTCCGGCGTCGATGCACTGCCGCGCGAAGTCGGCGTTCTCGGCGAGCAGGCCGTAGCCGGGGTGCACGGCGTCGCAGCCGGCGCGTACGGCGGCCGCGGCCACCGCCGCCCCGTCGAGGAACGCGCCCGGCCCCTCACCGTCGAGCGCCACCGCCTCGTCGGCCAGCCGGACGTGGAGCGCGTCGGACTCGTCACGGGACCGCAGTGCCACCGCTTCGAGACCGAGTTCATGGGCGGCGCGAATGACCCGGACGGCGATCTCGCCCCGGTTCGCCACGAGTAGTTTGGCCATTCCCATGGTCAGGCGCCCTCCCGGTCCGGTCCTGTCACAACGGTGCCGCTGACCGCGGCCTCCGGGGCGCTCGCGGCGGCCCGGGACGTCCGGGCGGCCCTCTCCAGCAGCTCCCCTTTCTTCACCTTGCCGGTCGTGGTCATCGGCAAGGCGTCGACACAGACCACCACCGGCACCTTGTAGGGAGCCATGTTGTCGCGCGCCCATGCGCGCAGCGCGTCGGGACTGAGCGTGACACCGGGCCGCGGCTGCACGAACGCCAGCGGTACCTGGCCCTTCGAGGAGTCGTCCATGGGCACCACCGCGGCGGTGAGCACATCGGGATGGCGCGCCAGCAGCGCCTCGAGCTCCGACGGGAACACGCTCATGCCCGAGACCTTGATCATCTCCTTGTTGCGGCCCAGATAGTGCAGACAGCCGTCCTCGTCGATCAGGCCCACGTCCCCCGTGTGCAGCCAACCGTCCCGCAGGGCACGGGCCGTGGCCTCCGGCTGCTGCCAGTAGCCGGTGAGCAGCGAGGGTGAACGCACCACGATCTCGCCGCGCTCGCCCAGCGGCAGAGGCTCGCCCGTCGTCTCGTCCACCACCATGAAGTCGGTGCCCGGCACGGGCAGTCCGCAGAACACGGGCTCGGTGAGAAGGTCGTGATCGGCCTCCTGGAACCCCGTGGTGAACGAGTCCGCGGTGTGGGTCTCCGTCATGCCGTAGGACGCCTCGCGCAGCACGCTGTGTGCGCCGGCCAGCGCCCGCCACCGGGCTCGGATCCGGGGCGTGAGCTTGCGGACGAAGGACATGGCCCGCGGCTGCACCAGGCTGGACAGATCGGCGTCGGGGAAGCGCGGATGCTCCATCAGTTCGACGTAGTTGTCGACGGTCCCGAGCATCAGCGTCACGCGGCACCGCCCGACCGCCTCCAGGACGGCCTCGGGGTCCCACCTGGTCAGCAACACCATGGTGCCGCCCGTGAGGACGGGGAGCAGGATTCCGAAGTCCTCGCCCGCGATCCAGAACACCGGCACGTAGATCAGCAGGACGTCCGGCTTCTCACCCGTGAGGTCCAGTCCGTAGGCGGCCGCGGCGGTCGCGGCGGTGTAGAGCATATGTCGCTGGGTGTGCTCACAGCCCTTGGGCAGCCCGGTGGTCCCGCCGGTGTAGTTGAGGGCCGCGAGCGCGTCCAAGTCGGCCGGGTGGTCACGTCCACGAGCTCCACCGAGCGCGTGGTCCCAGGCACCGACGGCTTCCCTCACGGTATCCGCGGCCTCTACGGCGTCTACGGAATCCACGGCTTCTTCGGTGCTTGAGGGGTCGGTGCTCGAGGGACCGGTGCTCGAGGGGCCGGTGCTCGAGGGGCCGGTGCTCGAGGGGCCGGTGCTCAGGAGGCCCGGCGGGACCGGCAGGCTCGGGCGCGTCGGCATCATGTCCCCCGGCCGGGTGAGGAGCACCTCGCGGAGTGAGGTGTCTGCCCGTACCGCTTCCACCAGCGGCTGCAGGGAGTCAGCGGCGACCAGGACTTCCACTCCTGCGTCGGCCAGTTCATGCCGCAGCTCATGTTCGCGGAACATGGGGTTCACCGGTACGTGGACGGCTCCGGCCCGGAGAATGCCGAACATCGCGATGATGAACTGGGGGCAGTTGGGGAGCAGCACCCCGACCCGGTCGCCGGGGCGCACCCCGGCCCGTTGCAGCCATCCGCAGAACCGCGCCGTGAGGTCCTCGAGTTCCGCATAGCTGATGCGGCGGCCGTAGAAATTGATCGCGACGCGGTCGGGGCAGTGCTGGGACCAGTGGACGAGATGGTCCGTGATGGGACGCTCCCCCTGCGGATACACCACCTGCTTCGGCACCTCGGCCGGCCAGACCCGGCTCTGGCGTGCACGCACGTCCGTCAGGTAGTCCTCCACACGGCTGCTCTGTGTCACGACACCTCCACCCTCGCCATACCGACCAGTCGGCAGGTGCCTCAAATTAGATGACCCCCGCGGACGGGGACAAGAGGCCGGACACGGTGGAATCCGCCCCCTGGTACGGCGTGGCCGCGCGACCGCCTGACCAGCGGCTTATGAGCCGGGGGCGCACGGGTCCTCCGGATCGGGGCCTGCCCTGCGGTCGCGGCCCGCGCACAGAGAAGCCGGGGCGGAACGCCGCTCCGGCCGTACGAGGACGCCTACGGGTGGCTGCGGGGGCCGGGCAGCCGGGAAGCCGTGGCGACAACGGTTCGAGGGGAAGGCGCCGGGACGATCCGGCGGAGTGCCCCGGGTACGCCCGCGACGTAGGGGCTCGGTCCGGCTGGGCAGCCCGGCCCGAGCACCGGATCAGGCAACCGGCCCCTTGCCCTGTCCGGCCTTCTTGGCCATACGGCGCCGCTGGCGCGCGGTCAGTTCCTTACGGCCGGTCTGCCGGAGGTACGCGGCCCTGCGCTCCTCATTACTCATGACGCGCCCCTTCCGTTCCACCCCGTGCAATGGCGCGGGCACGGAGCGTATTAGCAGCAGCTGCTGCCCTGTCAAGCGGTCGGGCAACACCCGATCGGGTGAAAGACATAGGCTTCTCTCGTGCCATTAGACGACGAGGTCGAACAGCTCGCCAGAATTCGCATGCAGGTCACCGGTGAGACCTTCGAACAGGCGCTGGCAGCCCTGCAGGGGCAGGGCGAAGGCGAGGACGGCACAGACGAGGCCGAGGCCGCGGCTCCGGGACAGACCGACGAAGGCGGCAGGGACGACCCCGAGCCCCCGGACGACGGACGGCGCTTCCGGGTCGTGGAGTGACCCGCGTCCAGGCGGCGCACCCCTCAGCCCACGCCGAAGCGGGCCGTGGGCTTGATCAGCCGGCGGGGCGGCCGAGATCAACATGACCCGCCCCGTCAACGGACACTCACTGGTCGACCTGCAGGAGCAGGACTGGCCGGACGACAACGACTTCCTCGGCAGGATCGCCATCCGCGAGTCGGAAAAGGGGCAGGGTATGAGGCATCAGACCTTCACCCTGGAGGATGCCCCATGCAGACCGGGCAGCGGCCGGAAACTCATCGGTGCCAACGCAGGGGCCAAGGCAGCACCGTGACGCCGAGGCCCTCCGCGACCATGAGCTTGCCCGTCTCCGCGCCGTCGGTCGAGTAGGAGAAGGAGGGGTCCGCCCTTCGAGCAGGCGGTGGACGTAGCGGCACGGCGGGCGGGCGCACGGCGCGCGCATCCAGCGGACACCTGTCCGCCCGTACAGGTCCCGCGCCCGCGGGCCCGTCCCACCGATGCCGAATTGTGAACCACCGGAACGGCAAAGGTCGTTGCCGCCCTCCCCGGAGTCGCTCTAGCCTCCCCTTACTCAGCGGGAGCGGGCGTGCGCGGTCCGTACGCGCAGCATACGGGGGAACGGGGGCGGGATGAGCCTGCACAATCTCGATGCGGTGGTCGAGCGCCTGGTTCCGACGATGCTGCATATGCCGCTGGGCGGCGGGGACTGGCAGCCCTCGGCGTTCCCCGACGGCGATCCTGTCGTGGAGATCGTCGGCGGCCGGGCGACCGGAAAGTCCGCGCTGCTGAAGGTCCTTCGTACGGGCTACCGCACGCTGGTCCCCACCGCGTTCGTCGAGCTCGCGGGGAGCCCGTACTCGGCCGACGGCCCGGAGGACCGTGAGCGGCTCGACGCGGTGAACGCGTCGCCGGTCACCAACCTTCTTTTCACGCTCTCGCACGAGCTGGAGGACATCCCCGCCAAGTACAGACCCAAGCCGAGCTTTTCCCGGCTCTCCCCGGCCCTGATGCTGATCACGGCCTGGCGCCCCGACATCCAGGGTCCTCAGGGGCCGGGGCCGGTGGTGGCGCCCGCCGAGCTCGTGGAGGCCGAGTGCGAGCTGCGCGATCTGCTGGAGCAGCGGCAGCCCGCGCCGCCCGCCGCGCGCGACGACGCCATCCGCCGCTGGGGAAAGGCGGTGAACGGCGTCGTCGGCGGCCTGCTTCCGCAGGCGCCCGGCCTGGCAGGCATTCTCGATGCCGCACTGGAGACCCTGCTGGGCCGCAGGGGCAGCACCCCGCTGGAGTGGTGGCGCGACCGGCTGGGACGGGACGACCCGGTGAAGGGCCTGTTCGGACTCGTACGGCAGTTCCGGCGGCGCGGTGCCGACCGCAGCGAGGTCGAGGCGCATCTGATCGGCGCCCTGCTGGCGGACATCGACGACGGGTACGGCACGTGGGCCCGCAAGACCACGCACCCGCCGCTCATTCTGCTCGACGACGTGGACGACGCCCTCGGGAAGCGCTTCCTGGCCCCCTTCGTCGAGCAGTACGCACTGCTCAGGCAGCGGCGGCGGTGGGCGGGGCGACCGCTGCGCCCCGTCGTGATCGCCACGTCCCGGGGGCGCGGCACCGACGCCGGTCACGCGAGCCGGCTGATGTCCGCGACCGAGACGGAGCCCTGGACGAAACCGGAGCACCGCCCGCCCACGACGTGGCTGTTACGGCTCAGGGTGCCCTCCCTCACGGCCGACGAGATCCGGCCCATGCTGGACGGCTACAACTATCCGACCTCCCTGCCGGAGATCATCGCCCGGCTGAGTGGCGGACGTACGGGCAATGCCCTGCTGCTGGCGGAGGCGTCGAAACAACAGCTGCGCGCCAACGGCCCGTTCGACTGCCTGGGCCTCCTCGCCCTTCCCCTGGCGGCACAGGGAAGCGGGCCAGGGGACTCGGGGCAGGAGCGTCCCGTTGCCGAACTGCTGCTGGAGCAGCTGCTGCCGGACGCCACGGTACGGAATCAGCTGCTCGATCTGGCGCCCGCGCTCGACGAGGAGGCGGCCGCGTCCCTGGCGCACCGGCTGCCGTCGCGACCGGAGGGCTGGTCCGCGGCGCTGCATGTACGCAACCTCGTGGACAACACCCTGTCGCGCAAGCTCTGGAACCACCACCCGTGGCCCACCACCGACGGCGCCACACCGCTGATCACCGACCGGGGAATGCGCGCCGTACTGCTGCATGTGCTGCGGGAGGACGGGGACGGACAGCGGTGGTCCCTGGGCCACCGGCGCCTCGCCGACCACTACGACAACCGTGATCTGCCCGCTGATTCGGTGGAGCACGGTCTGCACCATCTGCACCACGCGCTGGCTCTGGGGCAGCTGGACACCCTGGTCGTACGCGCCCTGCACCACCACTATCTGGAGGCCGAGCCGCGCGCATGGCTGCGCACGGTGAATCTGCTCGCCGCGGCGCCCCGCCCCCGCGGCGGCTTCCCTCCGTACCAATTCCGCCGGGCCCCCCTTTCGGCGTCCGGCGAACCGCCTCCGTGCCCCGGCTGCGCCGACGGGGACCCACGGGGTGTGCACAGCGCGATCCGTCAGGTGCTCGGCATGACGTGGCGGCTGTCCGACCCCTCGGCGGAGCGGCCGTCGGGGCATTCCGACCCGGCTCTCGTACGGCTGAAGAGCGGCCTGATGACGCTCAATTCGGATTACGACGAGCGTTCCCGCCAGGACGCCCGGCACAGCCATGTGCACAACGCCTATGTCGACGCCCTCGCCACCGACGGCTGGATCGACGCTCTTCTGGCAGGAACGCAGGCCCCTGAACTTCCGGTGACCTGAGGAGGTTGTCGATGGCCCACCTGTGGCACTGGCACAGGGCCAAGCCGCCGCTCGTCCGGCTGCTGCACTACGCCCTCGTGGTGGTCCTCCTCGGCCCACCCGCCGGTTATCTCATCTCCCTCCCCTTCGACACCTCCTGCGCGAAGGGCGTGGAGCGGCGCGAGGGTGACAGCGAATGCACCGGCGTCACGGACGGCGGTTACGCCTTCTTCGACGGACTGGGGCCGGTCTTCGAACGGATCAGGAAGGAGAACGACCGGGTCGAGGACAGCGGCAAGCCGTACGCGACCATCGCTTTGATGATCCCGATGCCGGAGGAGGACAACGACGTCGAGAGGGAGCGGGCCCTGCGGGAGGTGCAGGGTGCGCATCTCGCCCAGTACCGGGCGAATCACGAGGAGAAGCACAGCCCGCAGATACGGATGGTGCTCGCCAACCCCGGCCCGGACAACAAACGCGGAAAGGAGGTCGCGGACCAACTCGCGGACATGGCCTCCGGCGACGACCGGCTGCGCGGTGTCTTCGGGTTCAACCGGAGCGTCACCTCGACTCTGGAGACCATCACCTATCTGACGCAGACCAAGGGGATACCCGTCGTCGGCGGGTCCATCACCTCCGTAGGCATCGACCCCGGCAAGCTGCCGGGCCTCGCGAAGGCCGTTCCGCCCGACCGGGACCAGGCGGAGGCCCTCACCAAGTATCTGGACGTCGAACCGCGGGAGACCTTTCTCGTCGAGGACATCAGGTCGGACGATCTCTACACCCGATCGGTGCGCGAGGCGTTCCGGGCGGAGACGATTGAGAGCAGGAACGCGAGGACGCCCTACGCACCGGAGCAGTTCGACTCCTCCAATGTGCTCCCCAACGACTTCCGGCAGATGGTGAACAACCTCTGTGACTCCCGGGCCACCACGGTCTATTTCTCCGGCCGCGTGCCCGAACTGGCGCAGTTCGTACGGGCCCTGGGCCGCCGAGGCTGCATGGACAAGCACTACACCGTGGTCACCCTCTCCGGAGGATCCCTGCTCGCGCTCGATCCGGCCATGAAGGCCTCCTGGGGCGACTTCGAGCGCGGCAAGGGAATCGACGTGAAGTACGCGACAGTGACCCACGAGGACGCATGGACGACCAATGGCCCGCCCCCCACCGGCGGTTCGGCCGAGGACTTCCACGGGCTCAGCCGCTTCATCACCGGCCCGAAGCGCACGGAGGTCGGCGACATCGGCCCTACGGACCTCACGGACGGTCATACGGTCACGGCACACGACGCCGCTCTGACCATGATCGAGGGCATCCGGAACCGCCAGGTCGCCGGAGGCCGGGTTCCCACCCTCGCCGACGTCCGGGAGGCCTGGCGCCGGCTGCACGGCGACTCCAAGGTCAGGGGCGCAAGCGGCTGGATCTGCCTGGACAACGACGGCAACGCCTACAACAAGGCGGTCGCCATCGTCCGCCTGGACCCGGACCCCCCGCACATCAGATTCGAGAAACTCGCCTGGCCGACGGGCAAGCCCCCCACCACCGAGTGCAAGGCCCACGCCGGCTGACCGGAAGCGTCCGCGAACGGCGGTCCGTACCGCTCGTGGACGCTCGCTCATCCCGGGATGCCGGGCAGGTGCGCCACGGACGCACCTGCCCGCATCGGGACCCGGAGCCCGTCGGTCACCGTACGGTCGCCGGGCCGGTGTCCGCCTCGCGGCCGGTTGTGGGCGGACCGTCGGCAGCCGACGGGGCGGGGCCGCGGTGGGGGCGAGCTCAGCCCAGGAGTTCGGCGCTGGCCGCCGGTTCCTTCCGGGGCTGGCCGTTGATGCGGTGCCGCTCGATCGAGGAGCGCCGGTAGACCTCCTCGCGGACCCGCTGGATCTCCCCGATGGGCCGGTGCTCCTCCCGCGAGCGCCAGGGGGTGATGGACGTGCCGTCCGCGGCGTCGAGGTTCTCCTCTCCCGAGATGTCCTGCCGGGGGATGTCGATCCGGGCCACGGTGACCCAGGGGGAGAGGCTTTCGGGCCACTCCACGGAGGTGTTGTCGACCGGCATCCGGCCGAGGTCGGTGTTCAGCTGCACCTGGAGGTCGAAGCTGTGGTCCCGCGCACCGGCCTCACCCACCAGCGTGTTGCGGAACGCCTCCCCGTCGGACTGCACATCGACCTCGCCGTGCTCGATGCCCTCCAGCGACTCCGGCGTCGGCACGGACCGCACCTTCGCGATGTAGGCGCCATAACGGAAGGCGCCCATGCTGTTGTACGTGTACGACAGCAGGTTCTGCCGGGGGACCGCGGTGAACGACATCATCGCGAACAGCTCGTCCCACAGCCACTCCTCCGGCGTCCGCAGCGTTCCCTGACGGGTGAGGAAGTCACCCAGCCACTGTTTGCGCGTCGCGGGATTCACCAGTGCGTCCGGCAGTTGCGCGAACAGCGGCTCGATGGCCAGGTAGTCGTGCACGGTGTTGGCGAAGAAGGTTCGGTTGTTGATCAGATTGAGGTCGAACGTTGTTGCGTGCGCTTCGTCGGTCAGCAGCGAGGCACCCGGCACTCCGAACATCTTGATGCCCATCCCGCAGGCCGCCCCGAGGAGTGAGTCGGCCCGCAGATGCCCGAGCCCGTTGGAGTAGCGCACGATCGCGTCGTAGGTTCCCGGCTCGGCGAAGATGCCTTGGGCGTACTCGGGCCGTAGTGCGCCGACCGTCACGGTGGCCTTCACCAGACCGTAACTCTTGCCGTGGGCCGTGCGGATGGCCCGGCCGACCCCCTGCCGCTCATACGACTCGCGGGTGCGCTGCGCGACATTGCGCACGACCTCGTCGAGCTCCTCCTGGTAGCCGGGGCGCTCGACGGGGCTGTACTCCTCGTACCTGACAAAAGACATGACCGTCTCTTCTCTACGCGATCCACGGCGTCGCCGCCCGGCCCGATGGCTGCCGGGCGGTCCGCCCTCCCGGGCTTAAAGCTAGCGCGCAATTCCATTGTGCACGATTGAATTGGCCGTGATGCCCGCCACTCCCCAGGGCCCTGCGCTCACCCCAGGCGGTCCACCAGCTCCCGGAGCTGCCGGCGCAGCCGGTCCGCATCCCCGGCTGTCAAGCCGTACGCCTGCCCCATGGCCCCCGGCACCTGCTCGGCTCGCGACCGGAGCTCGGCGCCCTTCTCCGTCACCGCGACAGCGACCAGCCGTTCGTCGTCCGCCTGCCGCTCTCTCCGCAACAACCCGGCCGCCTCCAGCCGCTTCAGCAGCGGCGACAGCGTTCCGTAGTCCAGACCGAGCGCGCCGCCGAGCTCCTTCATCGGCACCTCGCCCCGCTCCCAGACGGCCAGCATCACCAGGTACTGCGGATACGTCAGGCCCAGCTCCGCCAGCACCGGCCGGTAGGCCGCCGTCACCGCCCGGGAGGCGGAGTACAGCGCGAAGCACAGCTGGTCGTCGAGCGCCATGGAAACCGGCGGAGCCTTCATCTCACCCATGCCCCCATTCTCCGTCCGGGGCCACGACCCCGGGCTCCGGGGACGGCCGTACGCAGGGCCGCGCGGGCCGTAACCCCTCGTGATTTCCCGGCGCCCCGTGGCCGCCGGTCCCCGCTCCGGGGAGCAGCCGCCTACTGTGGAAAGGCACAGCACCTTCCCCGTGTCCTCCTCCCCGGAGACGGATCCACGGGGAGGTACGGACCAGCAGTCCGGGTGAGGCGGGTGACCACCCATGGTGGGGTCGGCACCTTCGGCCCGTTGCCTCCGCTGCCGACGGCGCCGGGCGGGTCCCTTCGGCTACGGGGCGGTCCTGGGGGTCCCTCAGCCAGTGCGGCAGGTGCGACCAGCCGCCGGCGGACGGCGTCCGGGGCCTAGGAACCGGCCACGGTGTGCGGCGGCCAGGAGTCGGAAGGGCGTCGGCGCCTCGCCGACGCCCCGCTGCCCGTCACCGTCACTGGACAGCACGTACGCACCCGGCCGGGAGAGAGGCGAGGCTCCCGAGACCTATCCGTTCACCGTCCGAGTGCTCTCGGGAGAGCGGCGGGCCCGCCCCCCGGCCCGGCAGGCCGGGAGCGAGGACCCCCAGGGCGGGAGGCAGGACCGCACCGACGGAGAAGCCGCCGGGAAGGACCGTACAGGCAGGAGAAACCTCGAGGGAGGATGCCATGGAAGCCGTCCAGCAGAGTGTGCGCATTCCTGCCGCCGGCGTCGTACTCGATGCCGACCTCGCGGTGCCGCAGACCGTGCGGGGAGCGGTTCTCTTCGCCCACGGCAGCGGCAGCAGCCGCCACAGTCCGCGGAACCGCTATGTGGCAGGCGAGCTGCAGGAGGCCGGGCTGGCCACGCTGCTCGCCGATCTGCTCACCCCGGAGGAGGAGCGGACCGACGCGGTCACCGGCGCCCTGCGGTTCGACATCGGACTGCTCTCGCCCCGGCTTGCGGCTCTGACCGACTGGCTCGTGGAGAACCCGCCCGGAGGTGCCGGTGTGGACGTGGGCCTTTTCGGCGCCAGCACCGGGGCGGCGGCCGCGCTCGTCGCCGCGGCCGAACGGCCGGATCCGGTGAAGGCCGTGGTGTCCCGCGGTGGCCGCCCCGACCTCGCCGGTGACATCCTCACCTCCGTGCGGCAGCCCACACTGCTGATCGTCGGACAGCGCGACACACAGGTCATCGAACTCAACCGCAGGGTCATGCCGCTGCTGAAAGGCGCGACCCGCCTGGAACTGGTGCCGGGCGCAACCCATCTGTTCGAGGAGCCCGGCACGTTGGAGCAGGTGGCCGAGCTGGCCCGGAGCTGGTTCCTGCGATATCTCGCCGGCACTCCCCGTTCCGGGAGCTGAGAGCCCTCACCCGGCCCGACGCACCCGGAACGGGCACCTCATGACCATCGGGCCTCGCGTCCCGGTGTGGGCGCGCGATCTCCCGGTGCGGTGGTGGCGGGGGTGGGCGGATGAGCGATGACGGATCGAGGCGGCCGGACACATCCGAGGACCGGCGGCCCCATCACCGTCGCGTGCGCGGTCACTCATCGCCTCCCATGTCCTCGAGGGCCGGCTGCATCACCTCGTCGGCTTCGGTGACTGTCTGTCCATGTCTGGGCCGTCACCTCTCTGACGACGCTCGGCGGGGCGCTGGGAGCGGCGATGGAGAGTGACCTCGCGGTGCGGGAGGCGGCCTATGGCTACCGTCCGAGCGAGCGGAGCGGACCCCGATGCCGGGCGCGGCGGCAGAAGAGCGAGGCCCGTACCTGACAGCGGCCGGCTCCGGCCGAGTCGTCCGCCGACGACGGCGGTGTCAGTTCTTGATGTCGCAGATGACGGCGCCGGAGGAGATGGAGGCGCCGACTTCGGCGGTGAGGCCCTTGATGGTGCCCGAGCGGTGGGCGTTGAGGGGTTGTTCCATCTTCATGGCTTCCAGGACGACGACG
>NZ_JBQQBW010000057.1:0-45282 GCF_052245415.1 Streptomyces sp. 8N706
GGGGGTCCATGGCCAGGGCCTCGCGGGGCGAGATGCCGAAGAAGGAGGCGTCGAAGTCGGCAGCGTCGTGGAGGAAGCCGCCCCGGGTCGAGTAGGTGTGGCCGGCCCGGTCGGGGTCGGGGTCGTAGAGGCCCTCGGCGTCCCAGCCGCGGTCGGTGGGGAACTCGCCGGTGGCGTCGCCGCCCTCGGCGACCAGGCGCCACAGGTCCTCCGGGGAGCCGATGCCGCCGGGGTAGCGGCAGCTCATGCCGATGATGGCGATGGGCTCGTCGTCGGTGGCGGCCGCGGTGTGCGTGGCCGCCCCGGCGGTGCCCGCGTGGGACCCGGCGATGGCGTCGCGCAGGTAGGCGACCAGCGCGAGCGGGTTGGGGTAGTCGAAGACCATGGTGCTCGGCAGGGCGAGCCCGGTCACGGTGGCGATCCGGTTGCGCAGGTCGACGGCGGTCAGTGAGTCGAAGCCGACGTCGCGGAAGGCGCGTTGTTCGGAGAGGACGTCGGGTGAGGCGTGGCCGAGGGCGGTGGCCGCCTCGGTGCGGACCAGGTCCAGCAGGAGCCGGTCCTGCTCGACGGGGGCCAGGGCCAGCAGCCGGGTGGTGAACTCGTTGCCGGAGCCGGGGAGTTCGGTGCCCGCCTCCGCCAGCTGCCGGACCTCGGGCAGTTCCCCGAAGAGCGGGGTGGGCCGGTTGGCGGTGAAGACGGGGTAGTAGCGCTCCCAGTCCACGTCCGCGACGGCCAGGACCGTCTCGTCGTCGTCGAGGGCCTGCCGCAGGCCGGTGAGGGCCAGTTGGGGTTCCATGAAGACCAGTCCGCTGCGGCGGATCTGGGCGGGGTCGACGCGGCCGAGCTTGAGGTCGTCGGCCCAGATGCCCCAGGAGATGGCGGTGGCGCGGGCGCCCCGGGCGCGGCGGTGCTCGGCGAGGGCGCCGAGGTAGGCGTTGCCCGCGACGTAGGCGGCGTGGGCGCCGCTGCCCCACATCCCGGCGGCGGAGGAGTACAGGACGAACGCGTCGAGCTCGTCGTCGTCGAGGAGTTCGTCTAGGTGCCGGGCGCCGGGGACCTTGGCGTCCAGGACCTGCGCGAAGACGTCGGGGGTGGTCTCGGCGATCGGCGCGAGTTCGATGGTGACGGCGGTGTGCACGACCGTGCGGACGGTGCGGCCTTCGGCCTTCAGGGCCGCGAGCATGTCGGCCACGGCGCTGCGGTCGGTCAGGTCGCAGGCGACGACGGTGGCTTCGCAGCCCGACTCGGCGAGTTCCCTGACGAGTTCGTCGGCGCCGGGTGCCGCCGGGCCGCGGCGGCTGGTGAGCACGATGTGCTCGGCGCCCTGCCCGGCGAGCCAGCGGGCCAGGTGCGGGGCGAGGGTGCCGGTGCCGCCGGTGACGAGGGTGGTGCCGCGCGGCGACCAGGGCCGGGCCGGGGCGGGGTCGGCTCCGGCGGCCCGTACGACGCGGCGGGTCAGGACGCCGGAGGCGCGCAGGGCGAGCTGGTCCTCGCCGGTGCGGCCGGACAGGACGGCGGCCAGGCGTTCGCCCGCGCGCCGGTCGAGCTGCTCGGGCAGGTCGATCAGGCCGCCCCAGCGCTGCGGGTGTTCGAGGGCGGCGGTCCAGCCCAGGCCGTGGATCTGGGCCTGGTCGGGGTGGGTGAGCCGGTCCGCGCGGCCGGTGGAGACGGCCCCACGGGTCAGGCACCACAGGGGCGCGTCGATCCCGGAGTCGCCGAGTGCCTGGACGAGCGCGAGGGTCAGGGCGAGTCCGCGGGTGAGCGCCGGGTGGTAGGCGCTCGGCCCCTCGGCGTCGGCAAGCAGGGACACCACGCCCGTCAGGTCCGCCGCGCCTTCGAGGTCCGCCAGGCGCGCGGTCAGGGTCGCGCGGTCGGCGCAGGTGTCGTCCAGGACGAGGGTGCGCGGTTCGGCGCCGTGGGCGGCGAGGGCGCCGGTGACGGCGTCGGTGACGGTCCCTTCGGGGGCGACGACGAGCCAGCTGCCCGTCAGGGAAGGGGTGGGCAGGCTGGTCAGTGGCTTCCAGGTGGCACGGTAGCGCCAGGAGTCCACAGTGGAAAGGTCGCGGCGGCGCTGGCGCCAGTGCGAGAGGGCCGGGAGGACCGGGGCCAGGGAGGTGCGGTCCAGGCGCAGGCTGGAGGCGAGGGCGTCGACGTCCTCCTCCTCGACCGCCGTCCAGAACTCCGCGTCCGCGGGGTCCGCTTCGGGCCGGTCCTGCGGCAGGTCGGGGATCGCCCACAGGTGCTCGCGCTGGAAGGCGTACGTGGGCAGTGGCACGCGGCGGGCGCCGGTGCCCGCGAAGACACCGGTCCAGTCGGCGTCGGCGCCCCGTACGAAGGCCTCGGCGAGGGACGTCAGGAAGCGGTCGGTGCCGCCCGCTTCGCGCCGGAGCGTGCCGAGGACCGCGGCCGGGGCCCCGGCTTCCTCGGCGGTCGCCTGGATGCCCATGGCGAGTACGGGGTGGGAGCTGACCTCGATGAAGAAGCGGTGGCCCTGGGCGAGGAGTTCGCCTATGGCGGGCTGGAAGCGGACGGTCTGCCGCAGGTTGGTGTACCAGTAGTCGGCGTCCATGCCGGTGGTGTCCAGCCAGTCACCGGTGACGGTGGAGAAGAAGGGCACCTGCGCGCGGCGCGGGCGCACCGGTGCGAGGACGGTGCGCAGTTCGTCCCGCACCCTTTCGACCTGCGCGGAGTGCGAGGCGTAGTCCACGGCGATGCGCTTGGCGCGGATGTCCTCGCCGATCAGCTCGGCCTGGAGGGCGTCCAGTGGTGCGGTGGCGCCGGAGACGACGACGGACCGGGGCCCGTTGACGGCGGCGATGGACAGGTCCTCGTACGAGGCGACGCGCCGCTCGACGTCGGTCACGGGCAGCGGGACGGACAGCATGCCGCCGGATCCGGCCAGCCCGCGGGCGATGGCCTGGCTGCGCAGTGCGACCACGCGGGCCGCGTCGCCCAGGGAGAGGGCGCCGGCGACGGCGGCCGCGGCGATCTCGCCCTGCGAGTGGCCGACGACGGCGTCGGGGGTGATGCCGTGGGAGGTCCACAGGGCGGCCAGCGAGACCATGACGGCGAACGAGGCGGGCTGGACGACGTCGACGCGGTCCAGGGCCGGCGCGCCCTCCGTCCGGCGCAGGACGTCGAGCAGGGACCAGTCGGTGAACTCCGAGAGGGCGGTGGCGCATTCGGTCAGGCGCTCGGCGAAGACCGGGGACTCTTCCAGGAGCCGCGCTCCCATGCCGACCCACTGGGAGCCCTGGCCGGGGAAGACGAAGACGGTCCCGCCGTCGGTGTCGGCCGTGCCCAGGACGACGCCCGCGTCGGAGCCGCCGGTGGCCAGGGCGTCGAGCGCGGCGCGCCGGGCCCGGTCGTCGGTGCCGACGAGGACGGCGCGGTGGTCGAAGAGGGTGCGGGTGGCCACCAGGGTGTGGCCGATGTCGAGGGCCGCGGGGGCCTGTTCGCCGTCGAGGTGGGCGGCGAGGTTCGCGGCCTGGGCGCGCAGGGCGCCCGGGGTCCGGGCGGAGAGCACCCAGGGTATGGCGCCGCCTGCCGGGGGCACCGGCTGTGCGGGGGCGGTGTCCTGGGGGCGGGGGGCTTCTTCGAGGACGGTGTGGGCGTTGGTGCCGCTGATGCCGAAGGAGGAGACCGCGCAGCGGCGCGGGCGCTCGCCCTCGGGCCATTCGGTGGGCTCGGTCAGCAGGGAGACGGTGCCGGGGGTCCAGTCGATGTGGCGGGAGGGGGTGTCCGCGTGCAGGGTGCGCGGCAGCTGTCCGTGGCGCAGGGCCAGGACCATCTTGATGACGCCGGCGACGCCGGCCGCCGACTGGGTGTGGCCGATGTTGGACTTGACGGAGCCCAGCAGCAGGGGGTCCGCGGTGTCGCGGGCCGGTCCGTAGGTGGCGAAGAGGGCCTGGGCCTCGATGGGGTCGCCGAGCGCGGTGCCGGTGCCGTGGGCCTCGACGGCGTCGATGTCCGCCGGGGTCAGCTTGGCGTTGGCCAGGGCCTGGCGGATGACGCGCTGCTGGGCGGGGCCGTTGGGCGCCGACAGGCCGTTGGAGGCGCCGTCCTGGTTGATGGCCGAGCCGCGGACGACGGCGAGTATCTCGTGTCCGTTGCGCTGGGCGTCGGAGAGCCGCTCCAGGACGAGGATGCCGACGCCCTCGGCGAGGGCCATGCCGTCGGCGCTGTCGGAGAACGCCTTGCAGCGGCCGTCGCCCGCCAGGGCGCGCTGCCGGCTGAAGGCGACGAACGGGTTGGGGTTGGTCATCACGGTCGCGCCGCCCGCCAGGGCGAGGGAGCTCTCGCCATTGCGCAGGGACTGGCAGGCCAGGTGCAGGGCGACCAGGGAGGAGGAGCAGGCCGTGTCGACGGTGACGGCGGGCCCTTCGAGGCCGAAGAGGTAGGCCAGCCGCCCGGACAGGACGCTGGGGCTGGTGCCGGTCACCAGGTGGCCGGCGGAGCCGTCGCTCACGCCGAACCCGTACTCCTGGTAGGTGGAGCCGATGAAGGTGCCGGTGCTGGTGCCGTGGACGGCGGTGGGGTCGATACCGGCGTGCTCGAACGCCTCCCAGGTGGTCTCCAGCAGCAGGCGCTGCTGGGGGTCCATCGACAGGGCCTCACGCGGCGAGATACCGAAGAACGAGGCGTCGAACTCGCCCGCGTCGTGCAGGAAGCCGCCCTGGGTGGAGTACGTCGTGCCGGGGTTGTCGGGGTCGGGGTCGTAGAGGCCGGTGTGCCAGCCGCGGGTGACGGGGAAGTCGGTGATGGCGTCGACGCCTTCGGAGACCAGCTCCCAGAACTGCTGCGGGGAGCGGACACCGCCGGGGAAGCGGCAGCTCATGCCGACGATGGCGATGGGTTCGTCGAAGCTGCCCGATGAGGACACAGCCACGGCCGCGGGGGCGGCCGACCCCTGTCCGGTGCCCAGGAGTTCGCCGCGCAGGTGGCGGGCGAGGGCGGCTGGGGTCGGGTAGTCGAAGACGAGGGTGGCGGGCAGCGGCAGGCCGGTGAGCGCGGCCAGCCGCTTGCGCAGTTCCACGGCGGTCAGCGAGTCGAAGCCCGCGTCGCGGAAGGCCCGGCGCTCGGAGACGGCCTCGGCACTGGCGTGGCCGAGTGCGACGGCGGCCTCGGCGCGCACCAGGTCGGTGAGCAGGCGCTGTTGCTCGTCCTCGTCGAGGCCCCGCAGGCGTTCGGCGAATTCGGGCGCGGCGCTGACGCCTTCGGCGCGTACGAGGGCCTGGACCTCGGCCAGTTCGTCGAAGAGGACGCTGGGGCGGGTGGAGGTGAAGACCGGGTGGTAGCGGTCCCAGTCGATGTCGGCGACGGTGACCGTGACGTCCTGCTGGACGACGGCGCGCCGCAGTTCGGCGATGGCGGTCGAGGGCGCGAGGAAGCGCAGCCCGCGCCGGTGCAGTTCGTCGGTGACGGCCTCGTGGGTGGCCATGCCTGCCTCGGCCCAGGGGCCCCAGGCCACCGAGGTGGCGGGCAGGCCGCGGGCCGCGCGGTGCTCGGCGAGGGCGTCGAGGTAGGCGTTGGCGGCGCTGTAGGCGCTCTGTCCGGCGCTGCCCCACACTCCGGCGATCGAGGAGACCAGGATGAAGAAGTCCAGGTCGTGGCCCTCCAGGAGGCTGTCGAGGTGGGCCGCGCCGAGCAGCTTGGCGGCCATGGCCTGCGCGGCGTCCGCCAGCGGGGTGTCGGTGAGGGCGGCGGCCTGGCCGACGCCCGCCGCGTGGACGACCCCGGTCAGCGGGTGCTCTTCCGGTACGGAGTCCAGCAGCGCGGCGAGGGCCGCCCGGTCGGCGGTGTCGCAGGCCGCGATGGTGACGCGGGCACCCAACTCCTCGAGTTCGGCGACAAGTTCGTCCGCTCCGGGGGCATCCGGTCCGCGGCGGCTGGTGAGCAGGAGGTGGTCGGCGCCGCTGCGGGCGAGCCAGCGGGCGGCCTCGGCGCCGAGCGCTCCGGTGCCGCCGGTGACCAGTACGGTGCCGCGCGCGGTGAAGGTGTCGGCCGGGGGCAGTTCGGCGAGCGGGTGGCGTACCAGGCGGCGGCCGAGCGCGCCGGTGGCGCGGATCGCGATCTGGTCCTCGCCGCCCTGCGCGGCCAGGGCGCTGACGAGGTGTTGGGTGGTGGGCGCGTCGAGGACGGGCGGCAGGTCGATCAGGCCGCTCCACAGCTGCGGGTGCTCCAGGGCCGCGACCCGGCCAAGGCCCCAGACCGCCGCCTGGAGGGGGCCGGCGAGTGGGTCGGCGGGTCCGGTGGTGACGGCGCCGCGGGTCAGGGTCCACAGGGGCGCGGCGAGGCCGGTGTCGGCGAGTGCCTGGGTCAGGACGATGCTCAAAGCGAGCCCGGTCGGCGGCTCGGCGCCGATGTCGGTGCCGGGCCGGTCGGCGAGCGGGAGCAGGGACAGTACGCCGGTCAGCGGCCGGTCCTCGTCCCGTACGGCGGTGAGCCGGTCGGTGAGTTCGGCGCGGTCGAGGCAGGCGGCGTCCAGGACGAGGGTTTCGAACTGGGCGCCGTGGCCGCGCAGCGCGTCCAGAATTTCGTCGCCGTCGGTGTTCCCGTCGGCTTCGGTGGTGACGAGCAGCCAGGTGCCGTCCAGGACGGGGGCTGCGGCAGCCTGTACGGGCCGCCAGGCGACACGGTAGCGGGTGGAGTCCAGCAGGGCCTTCTCGTGCCGGTGCTGGCGCCAGGACGACAGGGCGGGCAGCAGGGCGTAGAGGGAGGCGTGCTGTTCGTCGCGCAGTCCGAGGAGGGTCGCGACCTCCGTGGCGTCGCCGCGTTCGACGGCGCCCCAGAGTTCGGCGTCCGCGGGGTCGGCGGCGGCCTGCGGACCGGGCGCGGGGGTGGTCTCGGGCCAGTAGTGCTCGTGCTGGAAGGCGTAGGTGGGCAGGTCCACGGTACGAGTGGCGGTGCCGGTGAAGTACGCGGGCCAGTCCACGGCGGTGCCGCGTACGTGCAGGCGGGCGAGCGCGGTGGTCACCGACCGCTCCTCGCCGCGCTCGGCGCGCAGCAGCGGGACGAGGTCCGCTTCCGTCTCCTCGCCCAGGGTGTCCTGGGCGGGGGCCAGCAGGACGCTGTCGGGGCCGAGTTCGAGGAAGGTGCCCGCGCCGTGGGCGTGTGCGGCGCGGATGCCGTCGGCGAAGCGGACCGTGCCGCGCGCGTGCGCGACCCAGTAGGCCGCGGAGCGGAGCTGTTCGTCGGTAGCGGGTTCCCCTGTGAGGTCGGAGATGACGGTGAGGTTCGGTGCGGCGTAGGTGAGCTCGGCCGCGACCTCGCGCAGCCCGTCGAGCATGGGCTCCATGAGCGGCGAGTGGAAGGCGTGGCTGACCGGGAGCTGCTTGGTCTTGCGGCCCTGTGTGGCGAAGTGGGCGGCGATCTCCTCGGCCGCTGCCCGGTCTCCGGCGACGACGACGGCGCGGGGTCCGTTGACGGCGGCGAGGGAGATCTCGTGCTCGCGCCCGGCGAGCAGGGGGGAGACCTCGTCCTCGGTGGCCTGGAGGGAGATCATGGCGCCGGTGGCAGGCAGGGCCTGCATCAGCCGTGCCCGCGCGGCGACCAGGCGGGCCGCGTCGGGGAGCGAGAGGACGCCCGCGACGTGTGCGGCGGCGATCTCGCCGACCGAGTGGCCGAGCAGTACGTCGGGGCGGATGCCCCAGGTGTGCAGCAGCCGGTAGAGGGCGACCTCGATGGCGAAGAGGGCGGGCTGGGTCCACTCGGTGCGGTCCAGCAGTTCCGCCTCGGGGCTGCCGTCCGGGGCGAACAGGACGTCCTTCAGGGGGCGGTCCAGGTGCGGGTCGAGGGCCGCGGCCACCTCGTCGAGGGCCGTGGCGAACGCGGGGAAGCGGGCGTGGAGTTCACGGCCCGCGCCGGGGCGCTGGCTGCCCTGCCCCGAGAACAGCACGGCCAGCTTGCCTGCGCCGCCGATCTCGCCCTCGGTCAGGGCGGGGTCGGGCCGGTCGTTGGCCAGGGCGGCCAGGGCGCGCAGCAGTTCGTCGCGGTCGCCGGTGACGACGGCGCGCTGGTCGAAGGCGGAGCGGGTGGTGGCGAGGGAGAGCCCGATGTCGGCCGGGTCGAGCGCGGGGTGGTCGTCCAGGAAGGAGCGCAGGCGGGCGGCCTGGTCGCGGAGTGCCGCCCGGCTCTTGGCGGCGAGCCGCCACGGCACGACGGCCGGTGCGGGCCGCGGCTGTTCGCGCTCCTCGCGCGGGTCCGGGGCGGCCGCCGGTTCCTCGACGATGACGTGGGCGTTCGTACCGCTGAAGCCGAAGGAGGAGACGCCGGCGCGGCGCGGTCGGCCGACCTGCGGCCAGGGGGTCTCCTCGGTGAGCAGGCGTACCGCTCCGGTGTCCCACTCCACGTGTGTGGACGGCTCGTCGGCGTGCAGCGTGCGGGGCAGCACGCCGTGGCGCATGGCCATGACCATCTTGATGACACCGGCGACGCCGGCCGCGGCCTGGGTGTGGCCGATGTTGGACTTGACGGAGCCGAGCAGCAGGGGGTGTTCGGCGTCGCGGTCCTGGCCGTAGGAGGCGAGCAGGGCCTGAGCCTCGATGGGGTCGCCGAGGGTGGTGCCGGTGCCGTGGCCCTCCACCGCGTCCACGTCCGCCGTGGACAGTCCGGCGGCGGCCAGCGCCTGCCGGATCACCCGCTGCTGGGACGGGCCGTTGGGCGCGGTCAGGCCGTTGGAGGCGCCGTCCTGGTTGACGGCGGAGCCGCGTACGACGGCCAGGACGTGGTGCCCGTTGCGGCGGGCGTCGGAGAGCCGTTCCAGGACGAGTACGCCCACGCCCTCGGACCAGCCGACGCCGTCGGCGCTGTCGGAGAACGCCTTGCAGCGGCCGTCGGGGGACAGTCCGCGCTGCCGGGAGAACTCGATGAGGGCGCCGGGGGTGGACATCACCGTGACGCCTCCGGCCAGCGCCAGGGAGCACTCCCCCGCGCGCAGGGCCTGCATCGCCCAGTGCATGGCGACCAGGGAGGAGGAGCAGGCGGTGTCGACGGTGACGGCGGGGCCTTCGAGGCCGAGGGTGTAGGAGACCCGCCCGGAGGCGACGCTCGGGGCGGTGCCGCTCCCCTGGTGGCCCTCGAACTGCCCGCCGGAAAGCACCGTGGCGTAGTCGTTGTACATCACGCCCGCGAACACGCCCGTCTGGCTGCCGCGCAGGGACACCGGGTCGATACCCGCGCGCTCCATGGCCTCCCAGGACGCTTCGAGGAGCAGCCGCTGCTGGGAGTCGGTGGCCAGGGCCTCGCGGGGGCTCATGCCGAAGAAGGCGGGGTCGAAGTCGGCGGCGGTGTCCAGGAATCCGCCGAAACGGGAGTAGGAGGTGCCTATGCGGTCAGGGTCCGGGTCGTAGAGCGCGTCCAGGTCCCAGCCCCGGTCGGTGGGCAGGCCCGAGATGGCGTCGGTGCCCTCGCTGACCAGCCGCCACAGGTCCTCGGGCGAGGCGACGCCGCCCGGGTAGCGGCAGCTCATGCCGACGATGACGATGGGGTCGTCGTGGGTGGCGGTGGCGGCGGCACGGGGGGCACCGGCCGGGGCGGCGGCTTCGGAGCCCATGAGTTCGGCGAGGATGTGCGCGGCGAGGGCGTCGACGGTCGGGTAGTCGAAGATGACCGTCGCGGCGGTGCGCAGGCCGGTGGCCGCGCTGAGCCGGTTGCGCAGTTCCACGGCGGTCAGCGAGTCGAAGCCCAGCTCCCGCAGCGGGCGCCGCGCGTCGATGTCGGCGGTGCTGGAGTGGCCGAGTACAGCGGCCACTTGGCCGGCCACGAGGTCGAGCACGACCTCGCCGCGGTCGGCCTCCGCCAGCCGGGACAGCTTCTGTACAAGGGTGACCGCGGCCTCCGAGCCCGAGACCACCGAGCGGCGGGCCGGGGTGCGGATCAGGCCGCGCCACAGCGGCGGTATCTCGCCCTGGACGCGCAGGACGGACAGGTCGAGCCTGGTCGGCAGCAGGACGGCGGCGTCCGTGGCGGTCGCCGCGTCGAAGAGGGCGATGCCCTGTTCCTCGGTGAGCGCGGGCGTGCCCATACGGGCCAGGCGCTCAAGGTCGTCGTCCGTCAGGCCGCCGGTCATTCCGGCGGTGGGCTCCCATGGGCCCCAGGCCAGGGAGAGCCCCGGCAGGCCCTGGGCCCGGCGCAGTTGGGCGAGGGCGTCGAGGAAGGCGTTGGCGGCGGCGTAGTTGCCCTGGCCCGCCGCGCCCACGGTGCCGGAGAGGGAGGAGAAGACGACGAAGGCGGCCAGGTCCAGGTCCTGGGTGGCCTCGTGAAGGTGCCAGACGGCGTCGGCCTTGGGCCGCAGGACCGCGCTGATCCGCTCGGGGGTGAGCGACTCGATCACGCCGTCGTCGAGGGTGCCGGCGCTGTGCACGACGGCGGTGACGGGGTGCTCGGCGGGCACACCGGCCAGCAGCCGCTCCACGGCGGCGCGGTCGGCCAGGTCGCATGCCGTGAGGGCCACCTGCGCGCCGTACCCGGCCAGTTCGGCCACGAGTTCCCTGGCGCCCTCGGCGTCGGCGCCGCGGCGGCTGGCGAGCAGCAGGTGCCGTACGCCGCGCTCGGCGACCAGGTGCCGGGCCAGTACGCGGCCCAGGCCGCCGGTGGCCCCGGTGAGGACCACGGTGCCCTCGGGGTCCCACTCCGTTACGGTCTGCGGCGCCTGGGCGCGGGCGAGCCGCGCGGTGAGCACGGCGGTGCCGCGGACGGCGGTCTGCGGCTCGTCCAGAGCCAGGGCCAGGGCCCGCGACAGCGGCTCCGCGGCGGGCTCGGCGGGGTCGGGGTCGATGTCCAACAGCCCGAAGCGGCCGGGGTGTTCGCTTTGCGCGGACCGCACCAGGCCCCAGACGGCGGCGGCCACCGGGTCCGGGGCCTGCCGGCCGTCGGTGGCGACCGCGCCACGGGTGACGAAGACCAGCCGGGACGCGGCGTACCGCTCGTTCTGCAGCCAGGTCCGCAGGCGCTCCAGGACGTGGGCGGTGCGGTCGTGCACGGCGGTAACGACGTCGTTACCGGTGGCACCGGCTGCACCCGCGACGGGGGCGAGGACCACCTCCGGGGCCGGGATGGCGGTGTCCGGGCCGGGCAGCGCCGTGACCGTGAGGTCCGGCGACGTCAGCGCCCGCTCCAGGCCGAAGAGGTCCGGGCCGAGGACGGCGACCGAGGCGGGCGCCGCCTGGGCGGCCTGGCGCGGTTCCGTCCAGAGCAGCTCGAACAGGGCGTCGCGAACAAAAGAGTTGGCGGCGCTGAGCCGCTCGTCGGGCATGGTGCGCAGGACGAGCGAGCCGATGGAGGCGACGGGGGCGCCGGTGGTGTCGGCGACGGCGATCGCCACCGCGTCGTCGGCGGCCGGGGTCAGCTTCACGCGGACCGTCGTCGCCCCGCTCGCGTGCAAGGTCACGTCCTGCCACGAGAAGGGCAGGCCGCCGCGGGCGTGCTCGCCAAGGTCGATGAAGGCCGCGGCGTGCAACGCGGCGTCCAGCAGGGCCGGGTGGATCCCGAACGACGCAGCAGACGCAGCGTCGGCGCCGTTGGTCTCGGGGAGGGTCACCTCGGCGTAGACGTCGTCGCCGCTGCGCCAGGCGGCGCGCAGGCCCTGGAACAGAGGGCCGTATCCGAAGCCGGTGTCGGCCATGCGGTCGTAGAAGCCGTCGAGGTCCAGCGGACGTGCGTCGGCGGGAGGCCAGGCGGTGGCGTCGAAGCCGGCGCGGTGCTCGCCGGCGACGAGGGTGCCGGCGGCGTGCTGGGTCCAGGGGAGTTCCTCCGGCCCGTCGGGGCGGGAGTGGACGCTCACGGCGCGGCGGCCGGACTCGTCCGGGCTGCCCACCCACACCTGCACCTGGACGCCGCCCTCCTCGGGCAGCACCAGCGGGGCGGCCAGGGTGAGTTCCTCCACGCGATCGCAGCCGGCCTCGTCCCCGGCGCGCACGGCCAGCTCCAGGAAGGCGGTGCCCGGCAGCAGCACCGTGCCGCGCACCGCGTGGTCGGCGAGCCAGGGGTGGGTGCGCCGCGACAGCCGGCCGGTGAGCAGCAGGCCGTCGGAGTTGGCGACCGACACGGCCGCCGTCAGCAGCGGGTGGTGCGCCGCGCCCAGGCCGGCGGCGCGCACGTCACCGCCCATAGCGGGCACGTTCTTGGGCCAGTAGCGGCGGCGCAGGAAAGCGTAGGTGGGCAGGTCGGTGCGCCGGGCGCCGGTGCCCTGGAAGTAGGGCTCCCACTGGACGGCCACGCCGCGTGTGTGCAGACCCGCCAGCGCGGCGGTGAGGGCCTCGGCCTCGGGGCGGCCCGGCCGCAGCACGGCGAGCGTGGCGGGAACGCCATCAGCGGGGCCGGCGGTGTCAGCGGAGTCGGGGACACCGTCGGCGGTGCCGGCCGCGGCCAGGCAGGTCTGGGCCATGGCGGACAGGACGCCGTCGGGGCCCAGTTCCAGGAAGGTGGCGGCGCCGTGGCCGTCGAGCCAGGCGAGGGCGTCGGCGAATCGTACGGCGTGGCGGGCGTGGTCCACCCAGTAGTCGGGGGAGGTCAGCTGCTCCACCGTGGCGAGGGTGCCGGTCAGGCCGGAGACGACCGGGATCACGGGCGCCTGCGGTGTGAGCCGGGAGACGGCGGTGCGGAACTCCTCCAGCATGGGCTCCATGAGCGGGGAGTGGAACGCATGCGAGACACGCAGCCGCTTGGTCTTGCGGCCCAGCGCGCCGAAGTGTTCGGCGACGGCGGTGACGTCGTCGGCCCGGCCGGCGACCACGACGGCGGTGGGCCCGTTGACCGCGGCGACCGAGACGCGGTCCTGCCGATCCTCCAGGAGGGGCAGGACCTCCTCTTCGGTGGCTTCGAGGGAGACCATGGCGCCGCCTTCGGGGAGCGCCTGCATGAGGCGGCCGCGGGCGAGCACCAGGGCCGCGGCGTCGGCCACGGAGAAGACCCCGGCCACGTGCGCCGCGGCGATCTCGCCGATGGAGTGCCCGGCGAGGAAGTCCGGCTTGATGCCGAAGGACTCGGCGAGCCGGTACAGCGCCACCTCGATCGCGAACAGTGCGGGCTGGGCGTAACCGGTCTCGTCGAGCAGGGCGGCCTCGGGCGTGCCCTCGGCGGCGAACAGCACGTCCTTCAGGGGCCGTTCGAGGCCCTGGTCGAGGTGGGTGAGGACGTCGTCGAGGGCGGTGGCGAAGAGGGGGAAGCGGGCGGCCAGTTCACGCCCCATGCCCGGCCGCTGAGAGCCTTGGCCCGCGAAGAGGAAGGCGAGCTTGGACCGTGTCCGCGCGGTGTCCTGCACCAGGCCCGGGGCCGGCGCGCCGTCGGCGAGCGCGGTGAGGGCGGCGCGGGCCCGGTCCAGGTCGGCCGCGGTGAACGCGGCACGGTGCTCCAGGCCGGAGCGGGCCGTGGCCAGGGAGTAGGCGACGTCCACGGGGTTCACGGGCGCGAGACCGGGGCGGGACGTGAGGTGTTCGAGCAGCCGCGCCGCCTGGGCGCGCAGCGCCTCGCGGGTGCGGCCGGAGACGAGCCACGGGACGGCGCCCGCCGCCACGGGGTCGGCGGCGGCCGGCCGTACGGTGTCCTCCTGGCCCCCCTGGCCTGCCTCGGGGGACGGGGCGGGCGGGGCCTCCTCCAGGATCGTGTGCGCGTTGGTGCCGCTGAGCCCGAACGAGGAGACGCCGGCCCGGCGCGGCTGTTCGCCCCGCGGCCACGGGGCTTGCTCGGTGAGCAGGCGCACGGCCCCCTGTGTCCAGTCGACGTGCGAGGACGGCGCGTCCACATGGAGTGTGCGCGGGAGCAGGCCGTGCCGCATGGCCAGCACCATCTTGATGACGCCGGCCATGCCGGCCGCCGCCTGGGTGTGGCCGAGGTTCGATTTCACGGAGCCCAGCAGCAGCGGGCGGTCGCCATCGCGGTTGCGGCCATAGGTCGCCAGCAGCGCCTGGGCCTCGACGGGGTCGCCCAGGGTGGTACCGGTGCCGTGCGCCTCGACGACGTCGATCTCGTCGGCCGAGAGCCGCGCGCTGACCAGCGCCTGCTCGATCACCCGTTGCTGCGAGGGCCCGTTGGGCGCGGTCAGCCCGTTGGAGGCACCGTCCTGGTTGACGGCGGAGCCCCGGATGACGGCCAGGATCTCGTGCCCGTTGCGACGGGCCTCCGAGAGGCGTTCCAGGACCAGGACGCCCACACCCTCGGCCCAGCCGGTGCCGTTGGCGGAGTCGGCGAAGGAGCGGCAGCGCCCGTCGGCGGAGAGACCGCCCTGGCGGCTGAACTCCACGAATGTGGCGGGGCTGGACATCACGGTGACACCGGCGGCCAAGGCCAGGGAGCACTCGCCCTGGCGCAGGGAGTGGGCGGCCAGGTGCAGGGCCACGAGGGAGGAGGAGCAGGCGGTGTCGATGGTGACCGCCGGGCCCACGGCCCCGAAGAAGTACGCGAGCCGGCCCGAGATGACGCTGGTGGTGGTGCCCGTCAGGGCGAAGCCCTGGACGTCGTCGTCCGGGCCCACCCGGTATTCCTGGGGCATCGCCCCGACGAACATGCCCGTCCTGGTTCCCCGGACCGCCGCCGGGTCGATACCGGCCCGCTCGAAGGCTTCCCAGGAGGACTCCAGCAGCAGCCGCTGCTGCGGATCCATGGCGAGTGCCTCACGGGGGGAGATCCCGAAGAAGGAGGCGTCGAACTCGGCCGCGTCGTGCAGGAATCCGCCGGAGAACTCCCCCGCGTCCTCGGCCGACAGTTCCCAGCCGCGGTCGGCGGGGGCCCTCGTGATGCCGTCACCGTCGGCGGCGAGCAGGGACCAGAGTTCCTCGGGGCTGCTCACGCCTCCCGGGAAGCGACAGCTCATGCCCACGATCGCGATCGGCTCGCGGGCCGCCGCCTCCAGCTCGCCCACCCGCTGCCGGGAGCGCCGCAGATCGGCACTGGCCCGCTTCAGGTAGTCGCGGAGCTTCTGTTCCTGGTCCATGTTCGCCACGTTCAACCCAACCCATCTCAAGACCGGCGGACAGCAGAGGATTCCGATGTGGGCATCCGGCACGGGGGACGGCTGTTCCACAACGACTGAGTTATCTGCGTGCCCTGCACGAGGCAGCTCGACTTCCCGCACGCCACACGCCCAGTCTCGACAGGGGTGGCCATGGAATTCCCTAGAGTCGGCCGGACCCCCGGGGCCGGCCGCGCGCCAAGGCGCCGGGGGCGCCGCGGATGCTCCGCGGCGCCCCCGGCGTCTTGTGTCTCGTTGGTTCTCTTTCGGCTCGGGCCAGGGCCCAAAGGCGGGACCTGGCCCGCAAGTCCGCGCGGCGAACCACGGGAATGCGGGTGTGCTACTTGATGAAATCGTCCACGACACGGGGCGGCCAGGTTCCCACCGTCAGCACCCCCATCGCATACGCGCGGGAGACCAGGGCCGCGCGGTTGGGGACCTTCAGTTTCCGCAGCAGTCCGGTGACGTGATACTCCACCCCCTGTCGGCTGAGATACAGCCGGGAGGCCAGCGGAATCGTGGACAAGCCCGCCGCGATTCCCTCCAGAATTCGCGCGTCGATCTCGCTGAGTAATTTCTTTCGGGGCGCCACCACCGCGTCGTCCTCCGCGCTCTCTTTTGACCGCATCAGAACGAGAACCGCGGCCGGGTCGGGGGCGTAGTCGCTCACGACGGCGGCCGTGAGGCTGCCGGTGAATGCGTCGCCTGTCGGCCGCAGCGCCACCACGTGCGCGGCGAACCGGTCGCGGCGGCCCTCCAGCAGCCGCTCGAACTGCCGCATGAGCGGCTGCCGCACGCTGGGGTGCATCAGTTCGCGGAAATTGCGCCCGCAGACGTCGGGTGCCGTTGTCGAGGATTCGGAGGGGGGAGAGGCGAGTACGTCGACGGAAGCCGCGGTGGGGGTCGCGAAGTGGCGGAAGAACTCCTGGTTGGCGTGACGGATCGTCAGCGCCGGGTCCAGTACGGCCATGCACACGCCCGGCTGGTCGGACGAGGGCCGCCCTTCCCGCCGTCCCGCCACGCCGAGCGCACCGACCGCACTCCGGCCTGCCGAAATCTGCGGAGAATCCTCCAGAGCAGAAAACATCAAGGGACCGACATCCTTTCCAACCCCCGTCTGTAAACCAGAAATACAAGAGAGATCGAGCGAGAAAGAGAAACCGGAGAAAGAAACGGGCCGGGTAAACCGAAGACCCGGCAGCTGTCGGGAAAGAATTCCGATCTCCCCGACACAATCGACACTAGCGAGCGATCCGGACAAGCGTCAACGCTCACCCGGCCCCCACCGCTAAACCTGTGGTCGCACTCGCGGACGGTACGGTCCCGCCCCGACCTTTCGGTCCCCCCGAACACCTCGCGCCGTTTGCCCTTTCGATCGCCCCGAATACCCCCGCGCCGTTGCCCTTTCGGCCCCACCGAATACCCGCGCCGTTGCCCTTTCGGACCCCCGAATACCCCGCGTCGGTTACCGCCGGTATGCCGCACCGTAAGAGGCACTCACCACGGCGTACTCAGCGCGGCACGGACGCCCCGCTCACACTCCGGCCTCCCGGCAGCTCGCGTCGCCCCACCACACCCAACTTCCGGTAACACGAGGTCAGATGCTTCTCCACCGCACGGGTACTCACACCCAGCTCATCGGCGATTTCCTGATTGGTCAGGCCCCGGCCCACGAGTGAGACGACCTTGCGCTCGCTGTGGGTGAGCGATGCCTCCGGGCTCGGGGCGGAGCTTCCCAGGGCCGCGCAGGCGCGTTCGGTCAGCCAGGGGGCGCCGCAGGCGGTGGCGAGATCGGCGGCCTCGCGCAGCACCGCCTTCGATTCCTTGCCGCTCTCCATGGCTCGGCCCAACTGAAGGAGGGTGCGGGCCAGTTCGAGCGTGTTCGCGGACGTGCGGAGGATCTCGGCGGACTCGCGCAGGGCGGGAACGCCCCCTCCGCCGGGCAGGAGGGCCTTCAGGCGCAGGGCGCGGCCGAGGGCGGCGGGGGCCGCCCACTGCCGCGCCCAGGCCAGTTCTTCTTCCGCCAGGGCCAGGGCCGGGCGGGGCTCGCCCAGGCGGTGGTGGAGGACGATGGCGCGGGGCCGCCAGGGATAGAGGGCGGAGTTGCGCCAGCCGGTCGCTTCCAGTTGGCGGCCGCAGGCCAAGAGGGATTCCAGGGCCTGGACGCCGCGGCCGCGTCGGGCGTCGAGCGAGGCTGTGAGGAGTTGCAGCATGGCCGTCAGGGCGAGGCTGTCCGGCCAGCGCTGCCCGGCGTCTTCCAGGAGGCGTTCGATCAGCTGGGTGTCGCCGGTTTCCATGGCCACCGCGGCCCGGACGACGGCGGTGGGCTCGCGCCAGTCCGCGTCGGCCAGCTCGGCGGCCCGGTCGACCTGTTCGCGGGCCTGCGTCAGGCGGCCGCAGGCGAGCTGGATCAGGGCGTTCTCGGCATGCACCACCGCATGCGGGCGGTCGGAGAGCTGCTCGCAGGACAGGCGGGTGTTGATGCCCTCCACTGCGTCGGCGGCGTACAGGGCCACCGTGACCAGCGGGAGTGCGGTGGAGGCGCGTGCGGCGGCCACCGGCTCGCGTTCCAGGATCCGTCCGGCCAGGGCCGCGACGTCCGGTGCCGGCAGGGCACTCGAGAGAACCGCCGCGCTGGTCAGAACGGCCGCCAGTTCGCGGGCACCGCCGGTGTCCAAGGGGGGCGGAGCGCCCAGTGCGCGCAGGCGTTCCACCGCACCGGTCAGTTCCGTCGGGTTCTCGTGCCCGGCGTGCCACAGGCGCGCTTCCAGGCCCAGGGCGATCTCGCGAGCACGTCCTTGGTGCGGCGCCGTGGAGTCGAGGTCTTCGGAGGCACGGCGCAGCCGGTCCATCACCGAGGGGGGTGCCTCGCCCAAGAAGTTGGGCGGGATGCGCAAGGTGGCGGCGGCCCGGTCGGTGGCCGATGGCAGGAGGCGGACGGCCTGGCTGATGTGGCGTTCGCAGGCGGCGGGGTCGATGCCGCGTTCGGCGCCGGCCAGCTCGATCAGCAGGCGTGCGCGCTCGCCGTCGCCCGCGGTGCTCTCCAGCAGGGCGCGCTGCAGATAGCGGGCGGCGGTGCCCGGCACACCGCGGCGCAGCGCGGCCTCGGCGGCTGTCCGCAGTACCCCCACGGCCCACGGGCGGTGGGTGGCGGTGACGGCCATCAGCAGGTCGGCGACGTGTTCGGCGGGGCGGCCGGCCTGGTGGAGGAGTTCGGCCGCGGCGTCCCGGGAGCGTTCGCGTTCGGCGACGGTGAGAGCGGATTCGACGGCGTCGCGGACGACGCGGTGGATGAAGCGCGGGGTGTCGTGGGGGGCGAGCAGGCCGAGGTGGTACAGGGTGCGCAGGGCCTGCTGGCAGCCGATGGTGTCCAGTCGCGCGTGGCGCTGGATGAGGTCGGGCTCGCCGTGGTCACCGAAGGCGGCGATGGCCGCGGCCAGGTCGCGTACGGGGGCGGGCTGGGTGTACAGGCAGCCGGCCAGGCGGTCGCGGAGCTGGGCCGGGCGCTGCACGCGGGCCTGGTCGGCGTGTTCGGCGGTGGGGCGGTGGCCGCTCAGGGCAAGGTCGCGCAGGACGGAATGGAGGAAGAGGGGGTTGCCGGCGCAGGTGTCGTGGCAGGCGTGGGCGTAGGTGTCGTCGGCGGGTTCGCCCAGGTGGTGGTGGATCAGGGCCCGGGTGCTGTCGAGCGAGAGCGGGGCGGGACGCAGGATGTCGGCGGCGTCCGCGATGTCGCGGATGAGCGGGTGCTGGGCGCGGGGGTCGCCGTCGCGCAGGGTGCACACGAGGGCGGCGCGCAGCCCGTGCGGGCGCCGGGCCACGTAGGCGAGCCAGCGCAGGGAGGGGAGGTCGGCCCACTGCAGGTCGTCGACGAGGATGAGTACGGGGGTGGCGGCGCAGGCTTCGGCCAGCAGGGACCGCAGGTCGTGCAGGACGGCTTCGGAGGCGGCGGCGTCCTCGTCGCCGGGGGCGGGGAGGCTGCCGGCGGGGACCGGCCGGGGGGTGCTGCCTGTGTCCTGGCCGCCGGGGGCGGTGAGGTCGCCGGCCAGGAGGGGGGCGAGGATCTGGTGGACGATGCCGAAGGCGAAGTGTTGCTCCATGGGTGCGGCGTTGGCCCGTAAGACCCGTAAGGTGTCGGGGAGATGGGCGCCGGCCTCGTGGAGGAGGGCGGACCGGCCGATGCCCAGGGGGCCGGTCAGCAGCAGTACGGAGGAACGGCCCGCCTGTGCCCGACGTACTGCGGTGTCGATGTGGGCCAGCTCGGATTCCCGCTCATACAGCATCGGTTACGTCCCTTTCCGTCGGCTGGCTCCGCGCGCGGAGTTCCTTGCGTGAGGTGATGTGCAGCTTTTTGTACGTACTGCTCAGCCGCAGCTCGACGGTGCGCCGGCTCACCGAGAGCTGTTCGGCGATCTCCCGGTTGCTGAGGCCGCGGCGGGCCAGTTCGGCGGTCTGCCGCTCGGCGGGCGACAGGGCGGCCCACTCCTTGGGAAGGCCGGCGTCGTCGGGGGTGGCGGGCTGTTCCAGCCGGGCGGTCAGCCACCGCACGCGCTCAGCCAGGCGGCTGGAGGAGTGGGTGACGGTGCTGCGGGACAGTTCGGTCAGCAGGCGGGCCGCGGTGGCGCGGTCGCCCTTGGTGACTTCCGCGGTGGCAAGTTCGGCCAGGACCCAGGCGTAGGTGAGCCGGGTGGGCAGGCCGCGCGGGATGCGGGGGGATGCGCCGACGCCGACGGCCGGCTCCTGGTGGCCGAGGGATCCGGCGCACAGGTGGGCCAGGGCCAGTGCGCTGGGGGCGCCCCAGTGGCGGGCGAGGGTGATTTCCTCCTGGATCAGGCGCTGGGCCTGTTCCTGGTCGCCGAGTGGGAGACAGGCCCGGGCGGCCAGCGAACGCCAGGGCATCACGATGGGGTTGACCCATTGTTTGCTCAGCAGCCAGCGTCCGCTCTCCTTGAACAGTTCGACGGCCTCGGCCCAGCGTTCTGCGTCGGTGGCCACGCGGGCGCGGGCGTACAGCAGGTAGGACCAGTGGGCGCCGTATTCGGAGCCGGGCGGCATGGGGGCGTCGAACAGGGCGCGGGCCTCGTCGCGGCGGCTGGTCTCCAGGGCGATGACGGTACGTACGGCCATGAGGTGCGGGGCGGCCAAGGGGTGCCAGGCAGCGGCGGGCAGTGCCCGTTCAGCGGCGTCCGCGGCGCGTTCGGCGGCGTCCAGGCGGCCGCCGCGCAGGTGCAGTTCGGCGGACAGGACCAGGGCGCGAGCGAGAGCGGGGTGGCAGTGGCGGCGGCGCAGTTCGGCGATGATGGCGGCGAGGCGGTCCTCGGCTTCGGTGGCGGCGTCGGTGAGCCACAGTGCCCTGGCGGCGACCAGGCGGGGCACTACGGGTGCGGCGTTGCCTGCTTCCAGGGCGCGGCGGGCCAGATCCGCGGCCCTTGCGCGGTGCCGGCCGCGTGCGGCGAGCTGCCAAGCGCGGATGCCGGCCTGGGCGGGGGCGAGGGGGCGTTCGGGCAGGGCGGGGATGTCGGTGACCTCGGGCCCGATCTCGGCGGCGTACCAGTGCAGCGCGATCAGGTCGTCGCGCTCGCTGCCGTGGGGGGTGGCGAGGGCCTGGGCAGCGGCGCGGCGGCCCCAGGAGTCGTCGCCGCGGGCCAGGCCCATGTCCAGGGCCCGCACGCGCAGTTGGGCCCATGGTTCGCCCTCGCCCGGAGCGTGGACGAGGGTGCTGAGTCTGCGGTCGCCGGCTTCAGGGGCGGCCACGGTCTCGGCGCCGGCCAGGTCGAGGCTGATCTGTGCGTGCTGAAGGGGGTCTTGGGGCTCGTCCAGGGCGCGACTCAGGTAGGCGGTGGCGCGGGCGAATTCGTCTCGTCGCATGGCGGCTTCGAAGCCACCGCGCAGGGCGTGGACCGCCCAGGGCTCGCCGATGGGGGGTGCCTGGAGGAGGAGGCGGGCGACGTCCTCGTCGTCGGCCACGGCTCGGTAGGCGAGATGGGCGGCGCGGGCGTGCAGGGCGGCGCGTTCGGCGGCGGGCGCGTCCTCCAGGATGCGGGCCTGGACGACGGGCAGGCAGATGCGTTCGTAGGAGCCGTCGGGGATGGTGAAGCCGGCCATTTCCAGCGCCGCGCGCAGCCGGGAATCGCGTACGGTGCGCAGCCCGGCCAGGGAACAGATCAGGGGGAACTCCAGCAGGTCGCCACCGACGGCCAGCGCGCGCAGGACGGCGGTGGCCTCGTCGGTCAGTCCCCGCAGTGCGCGCCCCGCGCGGTCGCCGATGATGCCGGTGATCAGGGTGCGCAGCTGCGGGATGCGGTCGGCGGTCGGCCGGTGGCCGGCGGCGGCGAAGCAGTGCAGGGCCGCGTGCAGTACGGCGGGGCTGCCGTAGGACGCCTGGGTGGCCGCGGCGGCGAACGCCTCGTCGCAGGGGGTGCCGCAGATGTGCTCGGCGAGGGCGGCGACCGCGCGAGGGCTCAGTGGACGGACGGTGAGATGGCGGGTCAGCCGCGCGGAGGGGGCGGCGTCGGCCAGCCAGGCGGGGCCGTGCGGGTCCAGCCCGGTGTTGCCGATGAGCAGTGCGAGGGGGATGCCGGTCGACAGGCGGCGTACCAGGGCCTGCAGCCAGTGCAGGGAGGCCGTGTCCAGCCACTGTGCGTCCTCCACCGTCACGAGCGTGGGTGTGCGGCGGGCGGTGTGCAGGAGTTCGGGCAGGCCCGGCAGGCCGTCCGGCTCGTGGTGCCCGCGCAGGGCCCGCAGGGAGGGTTCGGCCACCTCGCCCAGCGAGGTGAGGAGTTGGGTCACGGCTCCGTGGCTCAGGTCGCGTTCGGCCAGGGAGCCGCTGACGCTCAGGACGCGTACGGAGCGCTCCTCCGCGAGGCGGGCGGTCCAGCGCAGCAGGGCGTTGTGGCCGAAGCCGGGGCGGCCGGTCACGGAGACGACGGCGGGGCGGCCTTCACCGAGCGCGGCCACCACGTTCCTCAACTGTGCTTGCCCCTCCTCGCGTTCGAGCAGGGGTGGGTCGGTGCGCCGATGCCCCGCCCGTATAAACCCAGCGTATAGCTGCTCGGCCTTCAGCCCGGTCACAGACATCACCCCGGCCGCTCTCAGCGCTGTCCGCGCGGCCGCGACGCCTGCCGTGGCACCCGTGCCCCGCGGACGCCCGGGGAGCGGAGAACCGCGGCGAGCTGGGCGCGCTCGGCAATATCCAACTTGCGGTACACGCTGGTCAGATGCGTCTCGACCGTGCGTACGGTGACGTACAGCGACTGTGCGATCGAGCGGTTTCCGGCACCGCCGGCGGCGAGGCCGGCGACCTTGCGTTCCATGCTGGTGAGCAGGTCCAGGGGCGAGGCGGTCATCTTCCGCATGCGGCCGCCCGCCTCCAGCAGGGCGCCGCGGGCGTTCTGGCCCAGCGCGACGGCGCCGTAACGCTGGGCGAGGTCGGACGCGGCGCGCAGGTGCTCGCGCGCGCCGCGCCGGTCACCGGCCGTCAACAGGACCTGGCCGAGGACGAGTTCGGCACGGGCGTGTTCGACGCGGGCCGGTGAGGCGGACAGTTCCCGCACCGCCTCGCCCAGCAGTTCCACGCCCTTCTCGCCGGGGGTGGCCACGCCGCGGGCCAGGGCGGCCAGGCCGAGGACGCGTGGGGTGCCCCAGCGCCGTGCGAGCCGCGTGCCGTGCGCGGCGGGCTCCTGGGCCTCCTCGGCGCGGCCCAGTTCCGCGAGCACGCAGGCCGCCTCCGCCCACCAGGGCACGTATGCCGCGTGGCGCACTCCGTCCTCCTCCAGTGACCTGCCGCACTCGCGGAACAGCGCCAGTGCGCCCTCTGCGTCCCCCAAGGCGTGGCGGGCACGGCCGTGGGCCAAGAGGTAACGGGGGTAGGTCCACACGTACTGGTCGCGCCAGGCGGGTCCGGTGCTGGTCAGCAGCTTCTCGGCACGCGCGGCCTCGCCCCGGTCCACCAGTACGCCCGCCAGGGCCAGGCGCGGCAGGACCACCGTCTCGCCCCACCGTTCCGCGCCGCTGATCTGCACCGCCGCCCTGGCGTCCGCGAGCGCGTCCGGGAGTGCGCCCAGGCCGTGCAGGAGCAGGGCGCGGGTGGACAGGGCCAGGGAGTAGGTCCAGCCGCGGGAGTTCTCCCGGCCGTGGCGCAGGAGACGGTCCAGCGCGTGCAGGGCGTCCTCGGTGCGGTCGGCGAGGCCCAGGACGAAGGCGGAGTTGATCAGGGACCAGTTTTTCAGGGGAAGTGGGGGGGAGGAGGCCGCGCGCAGGGCGCACTTCACCGCCGGTTCGGGAGCCTGGTCGTCGAGTGCCGTCAGTACCGCCATCGCCGCCAGCTTCTGGCGCTGGGCGGGGGTGTCGCCCTCGGGCACGGTCATCGCCGCGGCGGCCCGCTTCCGTGTCGCGGCGATCGTGCTGCGGCCCTGTGAGCCGACGATCAGCAGCACCGACTCGACGAGCGTGCGCAGTTCGCGGTCGGCCGGCAGGAGGTCGGGGCCGAGTTCGGCGTCGAGGGCGTCCAGGACCTCTTCGAGCATGCCCAGGGCGGCGGTGCTTTCGCGCGCGGCCAGGCAGGTCGTGCCGAACTGCGCGGCGATCCTCGCCCGGGTGCGGATGTCGACGCTGGGCGCCAGCGCTCCGCGGAGCAGGCCGATGGCCTCGGGCGGGTCGGTCTCGGCCAGTGCTCGGGCCAGCCGGACGCGGACCTCCACGCTGTCGGGGTCCACTTCCAGTACCCGGTACAGGTAGCGGGCCGCGGTCTCCGGGGCGCCGCGCGCCTCGGCCCGGACAGCGGCCTCCAGCAGGACGCCGGGCATCCATGGTTCGGATATCGAGGGCAGCGGCAGGAGGTGGTCGGCGACCTCTTCGGCGGGCCGGCCCGCGTCGCTCAGGAGCAGGGCCGCCCGCGTGTGCAGGCGCGACAGCGCCTGGGCGTCCAGGGGTTCCAGCACCGCCTCGCGCACCGCTCCGTCCGCAAGGTGCCTGCCGCCGGGCGTCAGCAGTCCGGCCTCGCGCAGCACCATCAGGGCATCCTCGACGACATCGGCGGGGACGGCGGCCAGGGGGCCGACGTGGTCGGCGCCTCGCTCGCCGAGGACCGCCACCGCCCGCGCGACCTCGCCGACCCAGAGCGGCCGGCGGTCCAGGAGTTCGCGTGCCCAGCGTGCCAGGACGCGACCGCCGGTCTCGGCGATCCGGTCGGCGCCGCCCACGCCCGAACCGGCGCCCTCGGCCCACAGTTCGCGCAGCAGGCGGTCCAGGAGGCGGGGATTACCGCCGGTCATGACCCAGGCGCGGGTGACGAAGGCAGGGGCGGCGGGTGCCGGGAAGAACTGCCGTACGACCTCGGCGACATCCGTCTCGGTCATCGGCCGCAGGCGCAGCGTCGTGGTGCGGCGGCGGGCGGTGAGGTCCGCCAGGGCGCGGTGGCCCGGGGCACCGTGATCGAGGGCGGTGGCCTCCTCCTGCCGGGTGAGGACGACGAGCAGGGGGAGGCCGTCGGCCCGGCGCAGCAGGAAGTCCAGCCAGTGCAGGGAGAGTTCGTCGCAGTGGTGGACGTCGTCCAGGGCCAGGACGAGCGGGCAGCGGCTCAGCGCGTTCGCCGCGTGGCGGTACAGGCCGTGGAACGCGCGCTGGACGGCGGGGGCGTGCGGCGGCTCACCGGCCAGCGTGCCGGGGGTGAGGGCGAGGAGGGCGGCGTCTTCGGGGGAGGCGTCCTGCGCGGTCGGGCCGAGCAGGGTGCGTACGCCGCCCCAGGAGTCGCCCGAGGCGCCCTCCTCGCAGGTGCCCTGCAGAACCGTCGCGTGCCGGCAGGCGTCCCCGCCGAGGAAAGCACGCAGGAGGGCAGACTTGCCGATTCCGGTCGGACCCGTCACCACCGCCGAGCTCGCGCGCCCCCCACGCGCCGCGCGGGCAAGGCGGTTGAGCGCCCTCACGTCATCGGCTCGGCCAACCAAAGTGCTGTTCAAGCAGGAATTGACACTCCGGTCTCGCACCATAGGGCTCCTCGCGCCTCCGAGACACAACGGATGCGACGGGGCGTCACTACATCGTGCTGCAAATCACCCTAAAGGGTGATGTCTGACGTGCGCCAGAGTACATGATCAACAGACTCGTGGCCAGGAACCACCTCAGTGCGCCAACTCCTCGGCGGCGGTGAGATGTCCACGCAGCAGCGCCAGTACGGCGGGGGCCTGGGAGCCGAGGAAGAAGTGACCGCCCGGATAGACCTGGAGGTCGAACGCGCCCGTGGTGTGCGCACGCCAGTCCTCGGCCTCCTCCAGGGTGGTCTTGGGGTCGTTGTCACCCGTCAACGCGGTGATCGGCGCCTTGATCGCCGCCCCGGGGTCGCAGCGGTAGGTCTCCACCGCGGTGTAGTCGCTACGGATCGCCGGGAGGATCATGCGCAGGAGCTCCTCGTCGCCCAGCAGCGAGGCGTCCGTACCGGAGAGCAGCTTCAGCTCGGCGACGATCCCGTCGTCGTCGCGCCGGTGCACGCTCTCCGCGCGGTAGCGCGAGGGCGCGCGCCGCCCCGAGGCGAAGAGGTGCGTCAGTTCGCCGCCGTCGGCCTCCAGCCGCCGGGCCACCTCGAACGCGACCATCGCGCCCATGCTGTGCCCGAAGAACGCCGTCGGCCGCGACCTGAGCCGGTCCCGCAGGGCCGCGTACACCTGATCGGCCATGGTCGCGATGTCGCCGGGGCTGGTCTCGGTGCGCCGGTCCTGGCGGCCGGGGTACTGCACCGACAGCACCTCCGCCACGGGCGACAGCTGTGCCGACACCGGGAAGAAGAAGGAGGCCGAACCGCCCGCGTGCGGAAAGCAGATGAGCTGGCGCCGATGGTGCGGAGCCGGGTGGTAGCACCGGGCCCAGAGCCCTTCCGCCGTGGTCGTCGTCATGGTGCTGGTTCCTCCTCCTCGCGATGGGCGCCGGACCGGTCTGCCGGGATGCGGCGGCCGATCACCGGCTCCTGTGTTCCACACGTCCATTCCACAAGGAAAAATGCGGGAAATTACCTAGTGTCCGTGCTCCGCGTGACGGCGCGGTGGAAGTTGCCCCGGTTTGATGGACTTCTGCTGTGTGACACTGGATCCCGCAAGGAGGAGTTCATCATGCCCGCCCAGACCATCCGTACCTGGGTTGACCAGGACCGAGTGGACGCCTGGGAGCGTCCGGGACCGACCGGCGACGAGCAGGAGGAACTCGCCCAACTGCGCCTGAGGTGAAGCGGTTGCGCGACGAGAAGGGGATCCTCCGCAAGGCCACGGTTTCCTTCGTCCGGGAGAGCGGTCGGTGACCTGCTACCGACTGATCGACGAGAACACGGCACACCCGACGTCTCCCTCCTGGCCCGGCCGCTGAGTGTGTCGCGGCAGGGCTACTACGCCTGGAAGGACCGCGGCCCCTCCCGCCGGCAGCGGGAGGACGCCGAGCTCATGGAGAGGATCCGCGGGCACCACGAGCGGTCCCACGGGACCTACGGAGCCCCGCGCATCCATGCGGCCCTGGACGAGATCGACGGCCTGTCCGTCGGGCGCAAGCGCGTCGCGGCTGAGCCTGGGTTCTGGCAACAGGACTCACTCCCGCTCAGCCCTCAGGAACGGTATCCCGTGCGCCCGGCTACCAGCTGGCGGCCAGCAGCAGGTCCCCGTACTCCCGCTCGCGGGACGCCTGGCGCAGATCGGAGTCGACCATCATGCGCATCAGTTCGGGGAAGTCGACGGTGGGCTCCCAGCCCAGCTGGGTACGGGCGCGCTCGGCGTCCGCGCACAGGATCTCCACCTCGGCCGGGCGCACCAGCGAGGGGTCGATGTGGACGTAGTCCTCCCAGTTCAGGCCCACGTGCTCGAAGGCGATGCGGACGGCGTCGCGGACCGAGTGCATCTGGCCGGTTCCGATCACATAGTCGCCCGGCTCGTCCTGCTGGAGCATCAGGTGCATGGCACGGACGTAGTCCCCGGCGA
This sequence comes from Streptomyces sp. 8N706, assembly GCF_052245415.1. NCBI lineage: Bacteria > Bacillati > Actinomycetota > Actinomycetes > Kitasatosporales > Streptomycetaceae > Streptomyces > Streptomyces sp. 8N706. Next base: position 26,896 of record NZ_JBQQBW010000057.1, read on the forward strand.
AACCCCAGTCGCGTACGGCGTCGAGGTTGCCCAGGGACAGCTTGTCCTGGTAGCCGAGCTTGATGCGGGCCACCGCCAGGGAGATTTTCCGGGTCACGAACTCCGCGCCACGGCGCGGGGATTCGTGGTTGAACAGCATGCCGGAGACGGCATACATGTCGAAGGACTCACGGTAGTTGCGGGTGATGAAGTGACCGTAGGTCTTCGCGACGCCGTAGGGGCTGCGCGGGCGGAAGATGGTCGTCTCGCACTGCGGGGTCTCGGCGACCTTGCCGAACATCTCCGACGAGGACGCCTGGTAGAAGCGTATCCGGCCGCTGCCGCCGCTCCGCGAGCCGTTCAGGCCGCTGACCATGCGGATCGCCTCCAGCATGCGCAGCACGCCCATGCCGTTGATCTCGCTGACGAGTTCGGCCTGCTGCCAGGACATCGGCACGAAGGAGATCGCACCGAGGTTGTAGACCTCGTCGGGCTGCACCTTGTCGACGGCGGAGACCAGGCTGGCCTGGTCCATCAAGTCGCCGTCGACGAAGGACAGGTCGGAGACGAGTCGGCTGACCCGCGACTTGCGGGGGTTCGCCTGACCTCGCATCAGGCCCCACACCTGGTACCCCTGCGCGAGCAGGTGCTCGGCCAGATAGGAGCCGTCCTGCCCGGTAATTCCGGTGATCAGCGCACGCTTGGACATCTCATTTCCTTCCTCCGCATAGGACAGAACGCCCAAACGCAGAGCCGAAATCGGCTACTTGACCTCTTGGTATCGAATGACATCGAACACGCCGCGGTCCAGACGCTGGGCATTCGCACGCTTCCAAGCCGCCGGTCGCGGTGTCAAGAAATTCCGGGCACACTAGGGAATTCCCGAGTCCCCACCACCGTGTCTTTCCGGCCTGTCGAGACGTGCGCCGCCGGATCCGGTACGGCCCCGCGGCACCATGCCGCCGGGACACTAGGGATTTTCCGGTGTGCGGTGCGCTGCACTGTCCGGGTGTGCCCCGTCCAGGCCCGGTCGGCACCCTCACCCATACCGCCGATACCCGGCCTGCCCTCTCCTGGAGCGTCGCCCGGTGCTGCTCAGAATTCTGCGAACCCATCTGCGGCCCCACCGGCGCTCCGTCGCCCTGCTGGCGCTGCTGCAACTGGCGCAGATCCTGGCCACTTTGGCCCTGCCGACGCTGGGCGCCGTGATCATCGACAACGGCGTCGTCAAGGCCGACAGCGGCTACATCACCCGGACGGGCCTGGGCATGCTGGCCGTGGCGCTCGTCCAGGTCGCGGCGTCCGTGGGCGCGGTGTCGCTGGGTGCCCGCACTGCCATGGCGATGGGCCGCGACATACGCTCGGCCGTCTTCCGCCGCGTGCTGGACTTCTCGGCTCGCGAGGTCGGGCAGTTCGGCACTCCGTCGCTGATGACGCGGACCGTCAACGACGTGCAGCAGGTACAGATGCTGGCGGTGTCCGCGTGCGGCGTCGCCGTATCGGCTCCCCTGATGTGCCTGGGCAGTATCGCGCTCGCACTCCACCAGGACATTCCGCTCTCCCTGCTCCTGGTGGCACTGATGGTGGCCATCGGAATGTCCTTCGGCCTCGTCCTCGGCCGCACCGATCCGTTCTACGCCCGTATGCAGATATATCTGGACCACATCAACGAGTTGCTGCGCGAACGCATTACCGGAGTCCGCGTCGTACGGGCATTCGTACGCGACGCCCATGAAAGCGCGAGATTCCGCCGCACCAATTCCGAATTGCGCGACATCTCGCTGCGCGTCGGCCGGCTGCTGGCCACCATCATCCCCGTCGTGCTGCTGGTCCTCAATGCCTTCATGGTGGCCGTGCTGTGGTTCGGGGCCCACCGTATCGACGCCGGGGCGATGCGGTTCGGTGCGCTCAGCGCGTTTCTGAGCTATCTGACGCTGATCCTGATGTCGGTGGTGATGGTGACCTTCGTGTGCCTGGCGATGCCGCGCGCGAGGGTCTCGGCCGAGCGCATCCAGCGGGTACTGGCGACGGAGCCGAGCGTGGCGGCGCCGCGCGAGCCCGTACGCGTCGGGCCAGCGGTCGGCCACCTCACCTTGAGTGACGCGGAGTTCCGCTATCCGGGAGCGGAGGAGCCGGTGCTGCGCGGGATCGATCTGAGCGCCGGGCCCGGCGAGACGGTGGCGATCCTCGGCAGCACCGGCAGCGGCAAGACCACCCTGCTCAATCTCGTGCTGCGGCACTTCGACGCCACCGGCGGCTCCGTCCACGTCAACGGCGTCGATGTCCGCACACTGGACGCGGAGGTGCTGCGCCGCACCGTCGGCTTCGTACCGCAGCGGCCGTACCTCTTCTCCGGCACCGTCGCCAGCAATTTGCGCTTCGGCGACCCGGGCGCCACCGACGACGACCTCTGGCACGCGCTGGAGATCGCCCAGGCCCGCGATTTCGTACAGCGCCTGCCCGAGGGTCTGAACTCGCCGATCGCCCAGGGCGGCACCAATGTGTCCGGCGGGCAGCGGCAGCGCCTGGCAATCGCCCGTACCCTGCTGCGCAGGCCGGACATCTATCTCTTCGACGACTGCTTCTCCGCGCTGGACTACGCCACGGACGCCGCGCTGCGGGCCGCCCTGGAGCCGGAGGTCTCCCGGGCGACGGTGCTCACCGTCGCCCAGCGCGTCAGCACCGTCCAACACGCACAGCGCATCGTGGTCCTGGAGGCGGGACGGGTGGCCGCCACCGGAACGCACGAGGAGCTGCTGCACACCAGTACAACGTACCGGGACATCGCCCGGTCCCAACTCACCGCGATCACCGGCCACCCCGGCGAATCCGGCCCGGACGCCGGAGCCGCCACGACCCTTCAGGAGGCTGTCCATGGTCTCGACGGACGGCCCTAGGCGCGGGCGGCGCGGCCCCGCCCGCCGCACGCTGGGACTGCTGCGGCCGCACCGTGCCCTGGTGGCTGTGGCGGTCGCCCTCGGCCTCGGCGGCGTCGCGCTCAACGCGTCGGGCCCGATGCTCCTCGGCAGGGCCACGGACCTCATCTTCGACGGCATCCAGCCCACCCATGGATCCAGGGGAGTTGACTTCGACGGGATCGCCCGAGCGCTGCTGATCGCGCTCGCGCTCTTCGCCGCCGCCGCCATCCTCATCCTCCTCCAGGGGCGGCTGGTCACGGCCGTCGTCCAGCGTGTGGTCTTCGCGCTGCGCGGGTCCGTGGAGGCCAAGCTCGCCCGCCTGCCACTGCGGTACTTCGACCGCCACCCGGCGGGCGAGATGCTCAGCCGGGTGACCAATGACGTCGACAACCTCCAGCAGACCCTCCAACAGACCCTCAGTCAGCTGATCACGGCGGTGTTCTCCGTGCTGAGCATGCTGGTCCTGATGTTCGTCATCTCGCCGCTGCTGGCACTGATCATGCTGGCCTGCGTACCGCTGTCGGCCGTGCTCGCGGCCCGGATCAGCAAGCGCGCACAGCCGCGGTTCGCCCAGCAGTGGTCCGCCACCGGAGCGCTGAACGCCCATGTCGAGGAGGTCTACACCGGGCACGCGCTGGTCAAGAGCTTCGGGCGGCGCGAGCAGGCCGAGCGTGCCTTCGACGAGCACAACGAGGCCCTCTACCGCGCCGGCGCCCGGGCCCAGTTCGTCTCCGGCGCCATCGAGCCGTCGATGATGTTCGTCTCCAACCTCGGCTATGTCGTCGTGGCAGTCGTCGGCGCGCTGCGCGTGGTCGCCGGGGCCCTGTCCATCGGGGACGTCCAGGCGTTCATCCTCTACTCCCGGCAGTTCAGCCAGCCGATCGTCGAGGTCGCCGGCATCGCCGCCCGACTGCAGTCCGCCCTCGCCTCCGCGGAGCGGATCCACGACCTCCTGGACGCCGACGAACAGGGGCCCGACCCCGAGTGCCCCGCGCGCCTCCAAAAACCCCGCGGACACGTCCGGTTCGAGAAGGTCCGTTTCCGCTACTCCCCTGACACCCCCCTCATCGAAGACCTCTCCCTCACCGTCGAACCCGGCCAGACCGTGGCGGTCGTCGGTCAGACCGGCGCGGGCAAGACCACTCTGGGCAACCTCCTCACGCGGTTCTACGAAACCGACGAGGGGCGCATTCTCCTGGACGGCACCGATATCACCACCCTGACCCGCGAGGACCTGCGCTCCCACATCGGCCTGGTGCTCCAGGACGCCTGGCTCTTCTCCGGCACCATCGCCGAGAACATCGCCTACGGGCGCCCCGAGGCCACTCGAGAGGAGATCGTGGCCGCCGCCCGCGCCACGTGCGCGGACCGCTTCATCCGCACCCTGCCGGACGGCTACGACACGCTCCTGGACGAGGAGTCGGCCAACGTCAGCGCGGGCGAGAAGCAGCTCATCACCATTGCCCGGGCCTTCCTGGCCCGGCCCGCGATCCTGCTCCTGGACGAGGCGACGAGCTCCGTCGACACCCGTACGGAGGTCCTCATCCAGCGTGCGGCACACGAGCTGCGCGCGGGCCGCACCAGCTTCGTCATCGCCCACCGGCTCTCCACCATCCGCGACGCGGACCTCATCGTCGTCATGGAAGGCGGCCGCATCGTCGAGCGCGGCACCCATGACCAGCTCCTGGCCGCCGAGGGAGCCTACGCACGACTGCACTCGGCGGTGGGGCCCGATGCAGAGCTGGAGCCTGTCGCACCACGCTGACCGGCGACCCGGTCCTGAGCACGGTCTCGGTGCGGCTCCTGCTGGGTGTCTTGTACTCGGGGTCGGCCAGGATACGACGAGCGACGGGCCTGATCACTCGCACGCCCAGCAGGCGCGTTCCGCATCCGTCATAGGGTTGTTCGATCATGTCCAGGTCCGTACCGCTGTCCAGGTCCGTACCGCGCAAGGTCTCCGTTGTGGGCACGCAGGGTACGGAGATTTCGCGGCCACCCGCAGGACGATCTTCATCAACCCAAGAAGCTCAGTCGCACCTGACGGTTGCATTATCGATATTGGTATCCGCCAACCTCCGTTAAGACAACCGCCAAGGTACCCGAGCGCGGAAGCTCCACGTGATGCGTCATCGGGAAGATGTGCAAATTGCGACTGGGAGACAAGATACGAGGTCCGAGGGGCTCTGCGACCGACTTCAGGGAGCGTTCAGAGCGCCTGTGCGTCAAACGAGCGTCACGAGGGTCAGCCAGTCACGAACTTGCGTACAGGGGACCGCGCGGCGATCACCAGCCGGAGCTGGAACCGCTTTCCGAGGGTGCTGGAAAGCGCGTTCGGCGCCGGTGGTCACGCCCGAGATCGGCTTGACGACCGGCGCCGCTCAAAGAGGCAGTGGAATCCTCCAGAGGTGCCTCCATCCCAGGTCGCGGGGTGAACCGCGCGGTTCCCCTTCTTCACAACTGCGCAGCTGCCATCGCCAGCGCCGGCTCGGGAACCAAGCAGCTGTGGCGGGGACGATCAAATGGGATTCAAGCCGTGTCCACGCACCGAGAATCGCCAGGTGCGCATCGGGAGCGAGGTGCACGTACTGATGACCACTCGAGATCGACCTCACCCGCTGGAAGCGCCGCGCCGGTCTCCAGCGCCTCCGCGAAACCGCCGTCGCGCCCGTGCGGCGCTTCCTGTGAGGCGCTTCCTGTGAATCAGCGCGGGCGACACGCTCGACGAGCGGCCCGGGCAGCGGCGCGCGGACCGCGTGCGTGAGTCCCAGGTCATGGCGACCGGTGTGTCCAGACTGGGTCGTCAGCGCGGGACGGCCAGCAGGTGGGCCGGGGTGACCTGGTGGAGGTGGATCACGATGTCGTGGGACCGGGAGGCTGCGATGCGGTGTGGGCGGCCGGGGTAGTCCGTGCCGATGCTGCGCGCGGGGCGGGGGGCGTCCAGCCAAGTGCGGGCCAAGTCCGGGGCGGTGCGGAGGTCGACGAGGTAGTCGCGGTGGCTCACGCGGTCAAGGAAGTCCTCGTTGCTGCCCTCCGCCGGATCGCCCACGGTGTAGACGCGGGTGGCGCCGTCGGGTCCGGTCGCGTTGAAGGAGCCGTGGCCGAAGGTCGCGCCGACGCTCACGTAGTCATCGCCGAGCCGCTCGTGCAGGAACGCGCCCTGCATGCGCGGATAGCGTGGGTCGCAGGTGCGGTACGAGACGTGGTTGTTGTGGGCCGACAGCAGCACCTTGTGGCCCGTCCGCGCCTGCCACCAGGCGACGTTGTCCGCCATGAGCTCGTCGCGGTAGGCCATGGACGCCTTCAGCTGCTCCGGGTCGTCGAAGTCGAAGGCGTACCCCTGGGCGGTCTGCGCGATGGCCCTCGCGTGCTGCACCGCCCAGGCGTGGGCATCCTCCGTCGCGACCGCCGGGGCCGGCTGCCGGGCGAGCAGCGACAGGGCGGACGCGGTCCGGGCGGCCATGGCGCGGCGCTCGGCCAGGGGGCGGGTGAGGTAGTCCCTCATGTACGTGCCGGCCGAGGTGGTGGGCCGCAGGCCCCGGTACAGCTCGGTGAAGCGCGGCAGCAGCCCGGGGCGGTACCGGGCCACGTACCAGAACACCGTGTCGTAGAGCTCGGGCCCTGCGTACGCGAAGTCGTCGCCCATGAACCGCAGCGGATCCTCCGGGTGACGGATGTTGTACGCGCGTATCCACTCGATGAGGGCGAGGTACTCCTCCGCGTTCCACCACGCGTACGTGTCCTGGAACTCCTCCCGCATGATGCGCCGCGGATTACCCTTGCCGGTACGCACGTACGCGTCCAGCCGCAGGCCGCTGCTCCAGCTGGTCTCCAGCGCGAAGGTGCGGAAGCCCTTGTGCTCCACCAGGTAGCGCAGGACGCGATGCTTCATGGTGAAGAACTCGTGCGAGCTGTGCGTCGCCTCGCCCAGCCCCACCACCTTCGCGTCGCCCACCATGCGCCCGAGCGGCCGCAGGTCGCCCAGGCCCCCGGACGGCTCCGTCGTGCGCAGCGGGCGGGCGACACGCTCCAAGGCCCGGAGCGCCCGTTGCTCGGGTGGGGGGAGGGTGGCGGAGCCCAGAACCCCCAGACAGAGCAGCAGTACGAGGATGAGTGCCGACCGGTTCCGAGTCATACGGCAAGGTTCCGGTTCCGGCGCGTTTCACGACATCCGGCGCACCCCCGAATCCCCCCGACAGGTGCCCCGACCACGGGCATGCCACTAAACCGGAAGGGGCGGTGCTGCCTCCATGGCGCTACGGGTGACCCGCTCGGCGGCGGGGACCAGGTAGAAGTGGTCGCCCTCGAAGACGGTGAGGGAGAAGGAGCCCGAGGTCGTGGTGCGCCACCCCTCCGCGTCCCGCGGGGTGACCTGGGGGTCCCGGTCGCCGGTGAGGGCGTGGACGTCGGCGCGTAGCGGCGGCGCGTCGCCGGCCCGGCGGTAGCCGTCGATGAGGTGGTAGTCGTTGCGGATGATCGGGAGGAGCATCTCGCGTAGGTCCGGGTCGGCGAAGACGGCCGCGTTGGTGCCGCCCAGGGACGTGACTGCGTCGATCACCTCCTCGTCCGTTCGTACAGCCGCGCGCACGTCGGCGTCGGGGCTCCGGCCGGAGACGCACAGGCGGGTGACGTGGGTGGCGCCGCTCCGCTCGATGCGGAGGAGGGCCTCGTACGCGACGGCCGCGCCCATGCTGTGGCCGAAGAGCACGGTGGGCAGGGGCGACAAACCCAGCAGCTCCTCGGCGACGGCCGATGCGAGCGGGTCCATCGTCGGGATCAGCGGCTCGCGGAAACGGTTCTCGCGGCCGGGGTACTGGACGGCCAGGAGCTCGACTGAGGGGTCGGTGTACCGCGACCAGCCGCGGTAGAAGCTCGCGGCGCCGCCCGCGTGCGGGAAGCACACCAAGCGCCGGGCCGGGTCGGCGGGTGAGGTGAGTCGGGTCAGGCAGGGCGAGAGCATGTGAGGGGTCCGATTCTTCAGCCGAGGATGGCCTCGCCCAGCGGGGTGAGGCTGTGGACCGCCGAGTTCTGACGGCGTTCCGTGGTCACGAATCCGGCGCGGCGCAGGATGGCGAGGTGTTTGCTGGCGGAGGGACTGGATATCCGGAGGCGGTCGGCGACCTGTCCTGTGGACCTAGTTTCCCGTAAGGCCGCGAGGACGTCGGCGCGCGTGCGGCCGAGCAGGGCGTGCAGAGCCGATTCGCCTTCGCGGCTCTGCCACAGCGCGGCGGCGGTCCCCGCGTCCGGGGTGATGTTGTAGACGAGGATGGGCAGCCCCTGCCAGCCCATGCGGTCGTCGATCAGGATGGGGTGGGGCGCGAACAGTGAGGGCACGAGCGTCATGCCGCGGCCGGCCAGGGTGGTGCGCCGGACGGGCTGGGAGTTGTCGATGCGGAGCACCGGGGCGTCCCACCGGATAGCGCTGTGTCTGGTGTTGAGGACCTGCTCCATGCCGCCGATGAGCATCGCCCGGCCACATGCGTCGCGTTCCGCTTTCAGCAACCGGTGAATACGGTCCCAGAAGGGTTCGACGGCCACCGAGTGGAAGGCGTCCGTATCGCGCGGGAGGGGTGACGTCAGGGTTTCCACGAGCGATTGCGTCGGATCCATCGCCTGGTGCGCGACGGAATGTCTGCGCACTCGGTGCCGAGCCGTCCGGCGCCATTCGGAAAGGGCGTCGCGTTGCTGCTCCGCCAGCCGCCCCCAGGCCAGATGCGTTTCGAACGCCACGCCCAGGGTTCCGATGATGCGAATGCGAGCCAAGTCCTCAACACTGAGGCACAGTTCCAGCACGACGAGGCACCCCCCACCCAGCGGTCGTTTCGTGATCATATGAATGCCGGGACGCTCAGCACCAGTCCATCGAGACCTTCAGGCTGCGGTAGCCCTGGACCAGGTTCGACCGCATCCAGGAGACCTCCCCTCGCGGCTCGACACCCCGCGCCTCGGTCGCCAACTGACATACCAATTCGTGCAGTTCGAGCCGGGCGAGGGCCGCGCCGAGGCAGTGGTGCGGTCCGGTCCCGAAGCCCAGGTGGCGGTTGGGGGCGCGGTCCGGAACGAAGCGGTGCGGGTCTGGGAAGAGCCTCTCGTCGCGGTTGGCCGCCGACAGCCAGGCCACTACCGCCTGGCCCTTGCGGATCTGCTGGCCGCCGATCTCGCAGTCCTCGGTGGCCACGCGCAGCACGTGCGCCGCCGGAGAGGTCCAGCGGACCACCTCCTCGACGGCCCGGTCCGTCAGGTCCGGGTCGGCGTGCAGCGCGTCGAGCGTGCCGGGGAAGGCCTGGAAAGCGTGGAAGGCACCGGTGATCGAATGCCGGGTGGTCTCGTTGCCACCGATCAGCACGTTGTCGCAGTTGATCAGCACGTCCTCGGTGCTCAGCCGGCCGTCGGCGAGCAGCACGCTCACCAGGTCCGGACCGGGCTCCTTCTGGCGCCGCTCGATCAGTTCGTGGAAGTAGAAGAGGATTTCCGTGTGCGCTTCGGCGGGCGTCATCTTGTCGAAGCTGTTCTCCTCGCCGCCGAAGGCGTGGTTGGTCAGCTCGATCAGCTGCTCCCGCTCGCTGAGGGGTACGCCGATGACCTCGCACACGATGGCGGCGGGGAGCCGCGGCCCGACGCCGAGCGCGATGTCGGTGGAGTCCTCCGACCTCAGCCGCTCGATGATCTCCTTGACCTCCTGCTGCAGCACCGATTGCAGTTCGGGGGCACGCAGCCGGGAGAGGAACGGGCCGATGAGGCGCTTGAGAACGGAATGCCAACTTCCGTCGCTCACCACCAGCATCCGGCCGCCCGAGGTGTCCGGGCGCTCGGCGTCGAAGCCGATCATCATGCCGTACTCGGAGGTGAAAGGAGCCTTGGGGGAAAGGACGGCGGAGACGTCGCGGTGGGAGAAGACCGACCAGAAACCGGACGGGGAGATTCCCGGCTCGCTCCAGACCTTCGCGTCCGACCGGATGTACTCCTGCCACATGTCGAAGCGGGCGTCAGTGGTGTAGAGATCGGGGTTGGCCAGATCAATCGTCATGGTGAGCTGTCTTTCCCTGTCTGTAAGAAGCTGTGGGGTCGGGGTGGGGTTGGGGTCGGCGGGGGCGTCAGGCCGTGGCCTTGTCCGGCTCCGGCTCTGGCTCCAGTTGGGCGTCCGTCGGCGTCTCCGTCGGTTCGGGTTTCGGCACGTCGCGCATAGCCGGGCTCAGCGACGTCAGCAGGGCGATGACCGCCATCACGGCCGTACAGCCCAGCAGTCCGGCGAACCGGCCCGCCAGGTCCAGTACGATGCCGCCCGCCAACGGGGCGATCGCGCCGCCCCCGCCGCTCGCGATGGCCGCTACGCTCACGACCCGCCCCCGGTGGCTGTCCGGGGTGAGCAGCAACTGGTACGTGGCGAAGTACGCGTTCGCCGTCGGCGCCGTGAAGGCGATCGCCCCCAGCAGCACCCCCGGCGTCCAGCCGCCCGGCAGCACCGCGATCCCGGCCGTGAGCAGCACGAATGCCCACAGCACGACGAAGATGGGCCGGGCGCCGGTGAGGACGCGCTGGAGCAGCGGCGCGGCCAGGGCGCCCACCAGGCCGCCGACGCCCAGCAGTCCGGCCATGACCCCGATGAGCCCGGTGTTCATGCCGCTGGTCTGCGCGGAAGCGATGACGATGAAGTAGATGACGCCGAAGAAGAAGTTCGTCGCCGTCGCGCAGACCAGCCCGACGCGCAGGAACCTATGGCGCGCGATCCAGCGGACCCCCTCCATCAACCCCCGCCCGCTGGTCTCCGGCCGGTCGGCGGCGCCGCCGACCGGGGACCGCCGCTTCAGGAACAGCAGCAGCACCAGCCCGGCCAGATGCGCCAGGCACCCCACGACGAACGGGAAGGTGTTCTTCACCGCCAGCAGGAACCCGCCGGCGGACGTGCCGGCGAGCTGGCCCGCGTACGTCCGCGCCGCGCTCATCGCCACCGCGTCGGAGAGCCGTTCCTCCGACACCAGGCTCGGGATCATCGCCTCGCCCGCCGCCGTCGTCAGGGCGGTGGCCGCCCCGTTCACCAGGGCGAGCACCACCAGCGCGGGCAGCGAGACCGCGTCCGCCCACAGCAACAGGGCGAGCGCGCCGAACACGGCGACCAGCGCGGCCTGGCACCACAGCATCACGGTTCGGCGGTCGTACCGGTCGGCGACGGCCCCGGCGGGCAGCCCCGCCAGGAGCATCGCGGCCGCGTCGACGAATCCGGTGATCCCCGCCTGCGAGGGTGAGCCGGTGAGGGCCAGGACAATCAGCGGCAGCACGATCAGCGAGGTGCTGTAGGCGAACTCGCCGAACGCCGCGCTCACCCACAGCAGGGAGAAACCGCGTGCGCCGCCCCGCTCCCAGGCCTTGCGCGCCATCAGCCGAGCAGCCGGGAGCGCGACTTCGTCCGCACGTAGGTGCGCCGCAGATCGCGCACCAGGCTGGTGCGCTTGAGCCAGCGGTCGGTCCCGTCGTAGCGCGGCGTGAACGTGTCCCGGCCATGGATAGCGCGGTAGTTGTCGATGAACACGGCCTCACCGGGGCTCAGGACGACCCGCTCGGCGGCGGCGGCCAGCTGGTCGGCGGCCTGCTTCATGGCCCGCTCGGCCTCGGTGTCGCCGGGCACCGGGCTGGTGAAGTCGGCGTCGATCCGCAGATAGGGCGCCTCCTCGGGGCCGAAGAGCACGGACGCCACCTCATGCGGGCGCTCCTCCAGCGCCGAGGGGTTCTCCGCGGTGTGCTGCGGCACCACGTTGTGGGAGTCGTCCGGGAAGAACCGGAAGCGGTCCTGGTGCAGCACCTGCCGCACCGGCTTGTCGAACTCCACCGACTCGACCAGCGCGACCGTCGTGCCCACGGCGTCGGGGTTGCGCAGGCACATCAGGGCCACGTAGTCGCCCCGGCAGGAGTGGAACACGTCCTCCGTGTGCAGTGTGAGCTGCTGCTGGCTGCTCGCGCTGGTCAGGGAGTTCTCCTGCCCCTTGGACGGGCAGACGTCGTGCACGAGTCGGCCGTTCTGCTGGTTGACCCAGCCGAGAGGGTCACCGAGCACGGACCCGATCAGCAGCAGTACCAGCTCCTCGCGTATCCCGGTGCCCTCCTTCTCCGCGACCTGCCAGCTGGGGGGCGTCGGTACGAGGTTCTCGTCGAGCGGGAGGTTCGCCACGACGATGATGGCGTCCTCCGCGCCGCGGGAGGCGACCAAGAAGCGGCGCACGCCCTCCGGCAGCCGCTCCGCCTCGACGCGGATGTCGTCCGCGTAGTCCAGGGGTGCCCAGACGGGGTGTGCCGCGAGTAACTCGTCTGCGATCCGCGCCAGTTCGTTCTTTTCGTCGTCACTCAGTACGTAGCGAGCCACAACAACAGCCTTCCAATAGGTCAGTCAGTTACCGGCCGCTGCGACGATCTGTCGCAGGGCGCTGGCGAAGTCGTCAGCGAGCCGGCGGACGGTGGTGGGGGTGTGGGCGGACGGCGCGTGCATCCAGTCGATCCGCAGTTCGCCGTCGCTGACGGCGGCGACGACGTCGATCAGGTGCGGGCGGGTCTGGCCGGGTGCCTGGTCGGCGCCGAGGCCGTCCAGCCGGTCCCGGATCAGTCCGCTGTCACTCGTGGTGCCGTCCCACTGGCCCAGGTAGTTGAAGCTGATCTGCGGGTGCGGGGCCGCCGCGAGGGCGGTGTACGCGGGGCTGCCGGGCTCGGACAGGTAGCGCAGGGCGCCGTAGCCGAGTCCCCGTCCGGGCAGCTTGCGCAGGGCCTTCTTGACGGCCTTCAGCGCCATACCCCAGGGACCCTCGGGCACGTCGAGGGTGACGGGGTAGATGGTGGTGAACCAGCCGACCGTCCTGGACAGGTCCACGTCGTCGAACAGCTCTTCGCGGCCGTGGCCTTCGAGGGCGATCGTGACCGGCGCGCCCGCCCACTGCTCCAGTACGCGGCCCAGCGCGGCCAGCAGCACGTCGTTAATCTGCGTGCGGAACGCAGCGGGCACCCGCTGCAGCAGTGCCTCCGTCTCGGCCCGGTCCAGGGTCACGGACTCCACCGCGAGCTCGCCGTACGTGCTCGACGCCGGCCCATCGCACGGGATGTCCACGGCGCCGGACGAGGCCTTGCGCCAGTACGCGGTCTCGTGGTCGAAGCCGCCGGAGCGGACGAGTTCTGTGAGCCGCCGCGCCCACTGCTGGTAGCTGCTGGACCTGGCGCCCAGCTCGGCCGCACGGCCGTCGGAGAGCTGCCCGTACACGGTGGCCAGGTCCTCCAGAACGATGCGCCAGGACACGCCGTCCATCACCAGGTGGTGCACGGCCAGGAACAGCCGGGGCGGAGCCACCGCATCCGGCATGCGCAGGAAGACGCCCTTCACCAGGGTGCCGCCGCGCAGGTCCAGCGCGTGCTGGGCCTCCAGCGCGGCGTCGTGCAGCGCCTGCTCCGGGTCGGGTGCGGCCGTGACGTCCCGCACGGTGAGCAGCCCGTTGGGGCGCTCGCCGTACTCCTGGGTCCAGTGGCCCGCGCCGTCGTCCGCGTACCGCATGCGCAGGGCGTCGTGGTGGTCGACGACCGCGGCCAGGGCACGCTCCAGCACCGCAGGGTGGGTATCCGGCGCCAGGGTGACGTGGACGGACATCGCGTACTGGTCGGGGTGGGCGGTGTGCTCGTCGAAGAACCACCGCTGGATGGGCGTGAGTTCGACCGTACCGGACGCCTCGGCCGCGTCGTCGTCGGCGGTCGCGCCGACGTCGGCGCGCTGGACGACGGAGGCCAACTCGGCGACCGTCTGGTGGACGAACATGAGCTTGGAGGTCAGTTGGAGACCCGCTTGGCGGGCGTGGGAGATGACCTGGATGGAGAGGATGGAGTCGCCGCCGAGTTCGAAGAAGTTGTCGTGGATGCCGACTTTCGCTACCCCGAGGACGTCCGCCCAGATCGCGGCCAGCGCCTCTTCGGTGTCGTTGCGGGGCGCGGTGTACGTGGTGCCGAGCTGCTCGGCCCGCACCTCGGGTTCGGGCAGGGAACGCCGGTCGACCTTGCCGCTCGGGGTGAGCGGCAGCCGCTCCAGGGTGACGAAGACGGCCGGGACCATGTAGTCCGGCAGCGTCTCACCCAGATGCGCACGCAACTCCGTGACCGGCAGCTCCCCGTCGGCGACCATATAGGCGACCAGACGACGGTGACCGTCCCCACCCTCATGGGCGACCACGACGCATTCGCGTACCCGATCGTGTCCGACGAGCGCGGTCTCGATCTCACCGAGCTCGATACGGAAGCCACGGATCTTCACCTGGTCGTCCGCGCGGCCCAGGTACTCCAGGGTGCCGTCGGCCCGCCAGCGGGCCACATCACCCGAGCGGTACATCCGCTCCCCCGCCGCCCCGAACGGGTTGAGCGGGAAGCGTTCCGCCGTCAGAGCCGGGCGATGCAGATAGCCCCGGGCCAGACCGCCACCGGCAACATAGATCTCACCCGCGACCCCGGTGGGCACCGGCTCGCCACGCTCATCGAGCAGGAACACCCGGTACCCCGGCAGCGGACGACCCGCCGGCAAACGCCCACCGGCCGCCAGATGCCCGGCGTCGATCTCCTGGAACGTCACATGCACCGTCGTCTCGGTGATGCCGTACATGTTCACCAGCCGCGTCCCGGCGGACGCGTACCGCTCGAACCACGTCAGCACATGCTTCGGCTCCAACGCCTCCCCACCGAACACCACCCACCGGAGGCCCGGCAGGGGCGAAGCGGAGGACCGGGCAGCCTGTTCGACCAGCTCCCGGAACATGGACGGAGTCTGGTTGAGGATCGTGACCCGCTCCTCCCGGAGTAGCCGCCACATGGCCTCCGGACTGCGGGCGGTGTCGTGGCCGACCACGACCACGCGCCCACCGGTCACGAGCGCGCCCCACAGTTCCCACACGGAGAAGTCGAAGGCATACGAGTGGAACACCGTCCACACATCATCCGCGCCGAAGTTATACAGCGGCTGGCAATTGGCCAACAGATGCAGCACCGAACGGTGCTCCACCGCCACACCCTTCGGACGGCCCGTCGAACCCGACGTGTAGATCACATACGCCAGATCCGAAGCCGATACCGACGTCACCGGAGCCGTCGCCGGAAGCCCGGCGATGACCTCCCGCTCAGCGTCCAGATCCACCACCCGCACACCCGCGACCGGCAGACCCGACGCCAGGCCCCGGTGCGTCACCAGCAGCCCGGCACCCGAATCCTCCAGCATGTACGCCAGCCGCTCCGCCGGATACGCCGGATCCAACGGCACATACGCCGCACCCGACTTCAAAATCCCCAACAGGCCCACAACCATCTGCAGACCCCGCTCCACCGACAACGCCACCAGACGCCCCGGACCAGCACCCAACCCCATCAGGTGCCGGGCCAGCCGATTCGCCGACTCCTCCAGCTCCCGATACGTCAGCGACTCACCCGCACACGACACGGCCACCGCATCCGGCAACAGCGCGGCACGCTCAGCCACCCGGCCATGAACCGTCCCCTCCCACGCACCCACACCATCCGTCACAGCCCACTCACCCACCACCCGCTCCCACTCACCCGCAGCGAGCATGGACACCGCCGACACCGGCTGTTCGGGTGTCTCGGCCATGCCGGTGAGCAGGGCGTTCAGGTGCCCGGACATCCGCTCGACGGTGGACGTGTCGAACAGCTCGGGGTCGTAGGCGAGGGCGTACGCGAGCTCCTCGCCGGCGTAGGCGATGAGGTTCAGCGGGAAGTTGGTGACGTCGGCGCCTTCGAGGCCGTGCAGACGGATGCCGTCGTCGGCGCGTCCGGTGTCCCCGTCGACGGGGAAGTTCTCGAAGGCGACCAGGCTGTCGAAGAGGTTGGTGCCGCGCTCGACGCGGCTCCAGCCCTGGATGCGGGTCAGCGGCACGTACTCGTACTGCCGCGCCTCGACCTGGGCCCGCTGCACGCGGGCCAGCCACTCGCCGACCGGCGCGTCACCGTCGATCCCGACGCGCACCGGGAGGGCGTTGATGAGCATGCCGACCATGGAGTCCACGCCCGGCAGGCCGGCGGAGCGGCCGGAGACGGTGGCGCCGAACACGACGTCGCGCTCCCCCGCGTACCGGGACAGCAGCAGGGCCCAGGCGCCCTGCACCACCGCGTTGACGGTGAGCCGGTGGGCGCGGGCGAATCCGTAGAGCCGTCGCGAAGCGTCGGCGGAGAGCCGGGTCACCAGCCGCTCGGCGGACTGCGCGCGGTGCGTGGCGGCGGGGCGGCGGTCGTACGGCAGTGCCGTCGGCTCGTCGAACCCGTCCAGCAGGGCGCGCCAGTGCGCCTCCGCCTCGGTCAGGTCCTGGCGCTCCAGCCACTCCACGTAGGCTTTGAAGGGGCGCCGCGCGGGCAGGGCGGGCTTCTCCCCGTCCAGCAGGGCCCGGTAGGCCGTGGTCAGCTCGTCGAGCATCTGGAAGGTGCTCCAGCCGTCCAGCAGCACGTGGTGGGAGGTGCGAACCACCCGTACGGAGGTGTCGGACGTGCGGGCGATGGTGATCCTCATCAGCGGGGCGGCCGACAGGTCGATGCCGCGCGCCCGGTCCTCCGCCAGATGGCGCTCCAGCGCGCGGGCCTGCTCGTCGGCGGTCAGGCCGCGCCAGTCGAGGTGGACGACCGGCGGCTCAACGTGCCTGCGCACCACCAGCAGCGGGCGGTCCACCTGCTCCCACACGACGGCGCCGCGCAGGATCTCCAGGTGGTCGGTGACGTGCTGCCACGCCCGCTCCAGAAGCTCCGGGTCGCCGACGCCGTCCAGGACGAAACTCATCTGCTCGAAGTAGGCGCCGGAGCCGGGCTCGGCGAGGGTGTGGAAGAGCATGCCGCTCTGCATGGGCGTGAGCGGGTAGACGTCCTCGACGTCCCGGCCGTCGCCGGCGATCCGGTCCACCGAAGCCTGGTCCAGGCCAGCGAGCGGGAAGTCGGACGGGGTCGCGCCGCCGCTCGCCGGGTGCTGGCAGTGCTCCAGCAGGGCGCGCAGCGCCGCCAGGTGCTCGTGCGCCACGCGCTCCACCGTGGATCGGTCGAAGACCTCGCCGGAGAAGATCCAGCTGAAGCCGAGGCTGCCGTCCTCGGCCATTCCGACGATGTCGAGGAGGTACGGGCGGGTCTCGTCCGGCGAGTGGTCTTGGCCGAGGGCGAGGAGACGGTCGCGGATCAGGCTGTCCTGTGCGGTGGTGCCGTCCCACTGGCCGAGGTAGTTGAAGCTGATCGGCGGCAGCCGATCAGCGCGCAGGGCGTGGCCCGGGGTGCCGGGGAGAGAGAGGAACCGCAGGGCGTCGTAGCCGAGGCCGCGGCCCGGGACGGCGCGCAGTTGCTCCTTGACGGACTTGACCGTCTCGCCCCAGCCGCGCCCGGCGGGGAGGGTGAGGGCGACCGGGAAGTGGGTGGTGTACCAGCCGACGGTGCGGGACAGGTCGAGGTCGTCGAAGAGCTCTTCGCGGCCGTGCCCCTCCAGGCCGAGGACGAGGCGGTCGGCGCCCGTCCAGTCCGCCAGGGTGCGGCCGAGGGCGGTGACGAGCACGTCATTGATCTGGGTGCGGTACACCGACGGGACGCGGTGGAGCAGTGCCTCGGTCTCCTCGCGGCCGAGGCGTACCTCGACGGTCTGCTCGGCGGCGGTGGCGTTGCGGCCGTCCGGGTGGTCGACGGGCAGGGCGGGCGAGTTGTCGGGGTCGACGGCGCGCCAGTGGTCGACCTCGTGGTCGAGGCCACCGGAGCGGACGTGCGCGGTCAGGCGCTCCGCCCACTGCTGGTAACTGCTGGTCTTGGCGCCGAGGTCGGCGGGGCGGCCCTGAGTGAGCTGGTCGTAGGCGGTGGCCAGGTCCTCCAGGAGGACGCGCCAGGACACGCCGTCCATGACGATGTGGTGGACGGCGAGGAAGAGGCCGGGGGCTGCGCCGTCGCCGAGCCGGATGTGGACGCCCTTGATCAGGGTTCCGGTGGACAGGTCGAGGGCGCGCTGGGCCTCCAGGGCGGCGTCGTTCACGGCCTGTTCGGTGTCCTCGGCGCCGGTGATGTCGCGGACGGTGAGGATGCCGCTGGGCCGGTCGCCGTACTCCTGGATCCACTCGCTGCCCTGGCGCGTGTAGCACATGCGCAGGGCGTCGTGGTGGGCGACGACCGCGTCGAGGGCCCGCTCCAGCAGCGCGGCCTCTGTGCCGGGGGCGAGCTCGAGGTGCACGGACATCGCGTAGTGGTCGGGATCGACGGTGTGCTCGTCGAGGAACCAGCGCTGGATGGGCGTCAGTTCGGCACGCCCGAAGACCTCCGCCGGTGCGGCGGAGGAGGGCTGCTCGGCGGTGGCCACGACGCCCGCGAGAGCGGCAATGCTCTGGTGCAGGAAGAGCAGCTTCGAGGTGAGGTGGAGTCCGGCCTGGCGGGCACGGGAGACGACCTGGATGGACAGGATCGAGTCGCCGCCCAGGTCGAAGAAGTTGTCGTGGACGCCGACCCTCTCCACCCCGAGGACCTCGGA
>NZ_JBQQBW010000058.1:0-43841 GCF_052245415.1 Streptomyces sp. 8N706
AAAAAGCCCCCGGGCCAGCGCCTTTGCGGACAAGCCCTGGCAGTGGCCGTCGGCGCCGCGCGGGCGTCCGGGCTTCGAGCTGCTGGCGAGTTTCCGGAACTGTCTGCAGGAGCTCTACAGGTCATCCGGCAGCAAGCGGAACGCCTTGTGCGGTGTGAGCGGTCGCACGGCCCGGAAGTCGCGGTGGTCGAGCGTGAGGACGGCGTCGGTGCGGTATTCGGAGGCGAGGGCGATGTTGACCGCGTCGGCGAGGTCGAGGTCCAGGTCGGCGTAGCGTCGCTGGACGGCCTGCGCCGCGTCCAGAATCTCGGTGGTGGTCTGTGGGACCTGGAATCGCATGCTGCGGACCTGCTTGAGGATGAACGCGATGATCGCGCTCCGAGCTGCGGATCCGAACCGGGCCTTGGCGAGGTGGTCGACCTCAGTCAGAACCAGCGGCGAGAAGATCACGGTGCCTGCCTGGCGCAGCACGCTTTGGCACGCGGCAGCTTCTGGGGCGTTCCGGTCGGACGCCGCGATGACACCGGACGTGTCAGCGATGACGATCACGGCTTGGCAGCGCCCTTGGCGACAGCCGAGGCGACCTCATCGCTGGTGGCCGTCTCACCGCTTCCCTCGAAGCTGGGCCAGTCGAGAGGCTCGTCCCAGACCCGGTTCGCCATCGCCGCGAGGTGGATGCCCTCGCGGATGATCTCCGCTTCCGGGATGCCCCGGCGCTTCGCGGCTTCCTTGATGAGCGTGAGGTCTTCAGGGTCGGCGTAGACGTTTGTCCTCTTCATAGACATGTACCAACGCTAACACATGTCCTGGATCGGCAGGGCCTCGGTGGAGCCCGGCGTCACGGCGGCCCCGGTCGGCAGTTGTCGACCGGGGCCGCCGTGTGCGAGGACGTGGCCGGAGGCGCTGTCGTCAGCCTTGTGGCTTCTGCTGGATCTTGGCGAGGGTCAGGACGTCGCCGCCGAGGCCCCAGCCGCCGTCGGGGACATCCTCGACCAGTACCAGGGTGGTGGCGCGGGCGCGTTCGCCGTAGATCTCGGCGTACAGGTCGGTGGTGCGGGTGATGATCTGTTCCTTCTGCTCCGCGGTGAGGGTGTCGGCGGGGACCTTGAAGTTCGCGAACGGCATGGTTGTTCTCTTTCTGTGGTGGGTTACAGGGAGCTGCCTGCGGTGAGCAGGTCGTCCAGCCCGGCGCGGCGGAAGAACTCGGCACGGATGCGGTCGGCGACCGCGGAGACGACTTCGCTGCCGTCACGGCTGGGGTCGGTGTGGGTACGCAGCGGCCGGGTACCGGCGGGCATCGCCACGAGGCGTACGACGGCGTCGGCGACCTGCGCCGCGTCCGCGTCCGGCGGGATGAGCTCGGCCAGCCGTTCGTCGAGGCCGGCCAGCAGCGCGCCGTAGCGCTCCTCGTACGCGGCGGCCCGGCCGGGGTCGGCGGGCGCGCCCGCGTGGGCGAAGTGGTTGGTGCCGGAGGTGAAGGCGCCGGGGACGACGATGGCGGTGTCGATGCCGAAGCGCAGCACTTCGGCGGCGTAGCTGACGGCCAGGGCGTCCATGGCCGCCTTCGCGGCGAAGTAGGGCCCGACGAACGGCGGGCAGCCGCCGCGGGTGCTGGAGCTGCCGATCCACACCAGCAGGCCCTCGCCTCGGGCGCGCAGATGCGGCAGCGCGGCGCGGTTGACGCGCTGGGTGCCCAGGACGTTGACGTCGTAGAGCTCCGCGAGCTGGGCCGGGGTGAACGCCTCGGCCGGGCCGGTGGCCATGTGTCCGGCGTTGTGGACGACGACGTCCAGCCGACCCTCTGCGGCCAGGATGTGGTCGAGGGCGGCGTCGGCGGACTCCTGGGAGGTGACGTCGAGTTCGACGGTGTGCAGGTCGGCGTCGTGGGCGGCGGCGTAACGCCTCAGGTCGGCGACCGCGGGCGCGTTGCGGGTGGTCGTCTGCCGGATCCCCGCGTACACCGTGTGGCCTGCGCGGGCCAGGGCGAGTACGGTCAGCGCCCCGAAGCCGCTGGAGGCCCCGGTCACCAGAATCGTGCGGGTCGTGCGGGTCGTGCGGGTCGTGCGGGTCGTGCGGGTCGTGCCGGTCGTGCCGGTCGTGCCGGTCGTATCGGTGGGCAGGGTGTGCCTCCTGTGGTCGTGTCCGGTATGCGGGTGCGCCGCGTTGGGGGTGCTGGCGAAACGGACAGGGAGCACCGCGGCCGTCAGACGATGCCGCCGTTGGCGCGGATGACCTGTCCGTTGACCCAGTGGCCTGCCGAGGAGGCGAGGAAGGCGACGGCCTCGGCGATGTCGGCGGGGGTGCCGAGCCGTTCCAGCGGGGGCTGGGCGGCCAGGCGGGCGATGGTCTCCTCGTCCTTGCCCTCGAGGAACAGGTCGGTGGCGGTGGGGCCGGGGGCGACGGCGTTCACGGTGACGTCCCGGCCGCGCAGCTCGCGGGCGAGGATCAGCGTGGCGGCCTCCACGGCGCCCTTGCTCGCGCTGTAGGCGCCGTAACCGGGGAAGGCCAGGCCCACCACGGAGGTGGAGAACGTAACGATGGCTCCGCCCCGGCGCACCGTCCGGGCGGCCTGCTGGGCGACGACGAAGGTCCCGCGGATGTTGGTGCGGTGCAGCGCGTCCAGCTCGGCGAGGTCGAGGTCGGCGATCGGCGCCGTGTACGCCCGGCCTGCGGTGTGGACGACGACGTCGACGCCTCCGTACTCGGACTCGGCGGTGGCGAACAGCGCGGCCACAGCCTGCTCGTCGGCCACGTCGGCCTGGACGGCGACCGCCCGGCCACCGGCCGCGGTGACGTCCTTGACGGCGGCCTCGGCCAGGTCCCGGTTGCCGGCGAATCCGACCACGACGGCGAACCCGTCGGCGGCCAGCCGGCTGACCGTCTCGCGGCCGATACCGCGGGAGCCGCCGGTGACGACGGCGACGCGGGGGTGACCGTGGTCGGAGGCGTGGTCGGAGGTGTGGTCGGGCGTGGGGCGGCTCTCCGCGGGGTTCGGCAGGGACATGGAGACTCCAGACAAGGCGTGGGGACCGGGGGCGTCGGGCCACGGTGTCGTCGCCGTGCCCCGCCGTGCCCTCCACGATCGGCCGGTGCTCCACCCCCAGCCAGGGCTGCGCCCACCCAGGGGTTGTCATCCCCTGGATCGGCCTCGTCGTACGCGCCACGATGGGGGCGTGAACCTTCCCGAACTCGCCGCGTTCCTCACATCCCGGCGCGCCCGGATCCGGCCGTCCGACGTCGGCCTGCCCACCGGGCCCCGGCGCCGGGTGCCCGGCCTGCGGCGGGAGGAGGTCGCGCAGCTGGCCGGCCTGTCGGCGGACTACTACACCGAGCTGGAGCGCGGACGCAGCGCCCAGCCCTCGGTTCAGGTGCTGGCCGCGCTCGCCCGGGCGCTGCGCCTGGGCGGCGACGAACGCGACCACCTGTTCCACCTCGCCGACCGGCCTGTGCCCCGGGCGGCGCACGGCCCGACCGCGCACGTTCAGCCGGCCCTGCTCGGCCTGCTGGACCGGCTCACCACCACCCCCGCCCAGGTCATCACCGACCTGCACGAGACGCTCGTCCAGAACGAGCTGGCCGCCGCGCTCGTCGGGCGGCCTCCGGCGGTACGCGGCCCGGCGGCGAGTTTCGTCCACCGCTGGTTCACCGACCCGGCCGCCCGGGCGATCTATCCGCCCGACGACCACCCGCACCACTCACGGGTCTTCGTGGCCGACCTCCAGGCGGTCGCCGCCCGGCGCGGCCGCGACACCGAGGTAGCCAGGATGGTGGCCGGACTACGGCGGCGCAGCGAGGAGTTCGCCGCCCTGTGGAACACCCATGACGTCGCCCTGCGCCGGACCGACCACAAGCGCATCATGCATCCCGCGCTGGGCGTCATCGAGCTGGACTGCCACAGCCTGTTCAGCGAGGACGGACGCCAGCGCCTGCTGTGGTTCACCGCCCCGCCCGGCACCCAGGGCGCCGCCCAGCTGGAACTGCTCTCCGTCATCGGCACGCAGGACATGGCGGCGAGCGAGAACGCATTCCGCGAGGGAACGGGCGTCAACGCCGACTGAAGCGAAGAAACCCCGGTCAGGCGTGGTTCCTTCTCAGCATTCACGTTCACCGCGAGCCCGCCCCGGGCTGTCCTGCCCTTCATGCCGGCGGGGCTCGTACAGCGCCCTGCCTGCTATCTCGTCGCCAATTGGGCGAACGAGTCGCCACCACGGCTTCTCTGGGACCCTCTGGGAGAGGAACGGCACTTGCCGATACCGAACGTCGTGTTCGCCGCCTGACGGTAGGGCCCCAATGAGGGGGTTACGGTTAAGGGAAATGCGCCCCTGTATTTTGCGGACGTTCTGAATGGGTCGCCGACGGTGCCCTGCCTCGGTCGGTCGGCGGTCGGGCTTGCGCTTGAGTCCGGGGCTGGGCACGTACGTGCGAGCCCGATGGCAAACAAATGTGTGCAAACATTCGCCGCGCTCTGCCGACCTGGCGCGACCCGGCCCCTTGGGGCCAAATATCACCCACGGGATGAAGGGCCGAGAGGAAACGCCCTTAGGTCAAGGCCGACTCTCGCTGCCGGTCGGAGGAGGTCAGGACTTGACGTCAGAGTGTCAGAATCAGCCACGAGAGGGCTGAGTTGGCTGTGAATAGTCTGTGAACATCGTGAAGCTCAAGTGACAATCCTTGGGTTGGTCACGCCAAGCCTCTGACCAAGGGGCGTGACCTGGGTGCGTGAGTCGGATTGTTTCAGCCACTGACCCGCATTCCCTTCACAGCATGCCGAGTCCCTCAGTGCGTGGCATGCGTCATCGTTGAAGACTCATGCAGGGGGAGAGTTCGTGTATGGGACGGCGCGGCATGCCCGGGCGGGTGAGAACCATGGCGCCGGCATCGCTGGTAGCGGCAACGACAAGCAAGGTCCGCTGGCCGGAACGACCGAACGAACGCTGCTCCAGTCCTTCGACGAGGACGTGGTGCGGGGACGCGGCTGCGTCCCCGCACAGGACGAAGGTCGCGTTGCTTCGGTTGAAAAATCGATGCGAACCCCGTGGTCACGGCACGCGCAATGTCACTCAGCGTCTATGCGGTGACGTTCGATGGTCTTGCTGCCCGACCTGCGGCGGTAAACCAGCTCAAGGCGGCTGGCGTTGACGTGTTCGTCTGGACGATCAACAGCGCGTGGAAAACCGCGACATTCTGGGGCGTCGACGGCGTCATCACCAACCGACCGGACGCATACCTTCAGTGGAGGCAATTCCACTGTGTCGAGAAGTAGTTCTCGGCCACGCCCCGCTCCGGCAGCGGTTTGGCACCCGGCCTTACCAGATGTCGGGATCTTTCAGTCTGCTCATTGATAAAGGAAAAAGGGGAGGAACGCTTTGTTAATCGGTTCCAGACGTGCGTCGGGCCGACGTGGCGTCGCGGCGATGGTAACTGCCCTGGCGCTGCTCATGGGCATGGATGCAAGTCCTGTCGCCGCCGATGAGGTGCCGGTGTACGACAGATCAGATGCGGTGTCGGCGTGGTATGACGGCGGGCCGGGGGTAAGGCGGGCGGCCGAGGTCGCCTTGACGGGTTCCGACCAGGACATCCAGATGTTCATGGCCCAGGATCTGCCGGTCCTTGAGGAGCAGGATCTGCGCGTGCAGGTGGCGCAGATCATGGCCATGGGCGGTCCGGGCGTGCGTGAGGCGGCCAACACCGCGCTGGACGGCGGGGTGGAGGAGCTGCAGGCGTTTCTGGACGGTGGCTCCGTCAAACCTTACGACGATGATCTGCGCGTCGAGGTGGCGCAGATCATGGCTGCCGGCGGGCCGGGGGTGAAGGAAGCGGCGGGCAAGGCGCTGGACGGCTCCGCTGATGACTGGCGCACGTTCATCGACCAGGGTCAGTTCCGGGCGCGTGAGGAAGACAACCGGGTTCAGGTCGCGCAGTTGATGACGGCGGGCGGCCCGAACGTGAAGCAGCTCGCGCAGCAGGCTCTGGACGGATCCGCCGAGGAGGTGCAGGAGTTCCTGGACGAGGGCTGGCAGGTCGCGGCCGCGCGGGATCAGGAGACGCTCACCGTCTCTCAGCTGGCCGCGCTCGCGGACCGGGCTCAGAAGAAGGCAAAGGAGCTGACCGAGGAGGCCAAGGAGGAGGCGGCCAAGGCGGAGAAGGCCACGCAGCGGGCCAAGGAGGCGGCGCAGACAGCGGCCAGGGAGGCGCAGGAGGCCAAGTCCTCGGCCGGCAAGGCGGCGGCGGCAGCGTCGCGGGCGGCGGCTGCGGCTGACCGGGCGGCGCAGTCGGCTCGTACGGCGGTGTCTGCGGCTGCGGCGGCCAACAGAACTGCTCGGGTGGCCGCGACTGCTGCGGCGCAGGCGGCGTTTGCCGCCAGCCGGGCCGGGAGCGCGGCGTCTTCTGCGAGGTCTGCCGCCGCGGCGGCGGCTGGTGATGCTTCGCGGGCGAAGGAGGCCCGGGCCGCTGCGCAGAAGGCGCGTGATGCCGCCGCCGGGGCGCGGAAGGCGGCGGATGCCGCGGATCAGGCAGGAATCGCCGCCGAGAACGCGGCGAAGGCGGCTGGGGCTGCGGCCAGCGCGGGAGCCAATGCCGCAGCGGCCGCCACGGCGGCTGCCGAGGCCGGTCACTGGGCCGGTGAAGCCGGCGCCAAGGGTGCTGAGGCGCAGGCGGCGGCGGCCAGGGCCAGGCGGCTGGCCGGTCAGGCCACACGTGCCGCCAACGCTGCTCAGTCCAATGCGCATCAGGCCGCTGTGGCCGCACGGCAGTCACGCAAGGCCGCCAATGACGCCGCGGCCCATGCCGATGCTGCGGCCAAGGCCGCTGACAAGGCCGCCGATGAGGCGGGCAAGGCGGTGGACGCCGCGAAGGAGTCCTCGGCCGCGGCGAACGCCGCCACCGAGGCCGCCGACAACGCGCAGGCGGCGGCCACGCAGGCCAAGGGCGTTGCGGAGCTGGCTCGTAAGGCCGATTCCGAGCGGCTGGCCGAACAGCAGGAAGAGAACGTCCTGGCGGCCGAGGAGGCCAAGAAGGCCCACGATGCGCGTCTGTCCGCCGCCCAGTGGGAGGCCGGGCAAATCCAGCGGCTCAACACCGCGACCCTGAAGCTACGAGAAGAGGCCGCTGCCGCGTCCGACCCGAAGGACACGGCAACCAAGGGCAGGCAGGTCGCGGTCAACCTGCTCTCCACCGGCGGTGCATGGGTCCGCGCGGCCGCCGAGCACGCGCTGATGGGCACCGATGAAGAGGTGTCCGAGTTCGTGCGCAGCGGGCTGACGGTGGCTCTGGAGCAGGACGACCGAGCCAGCGTCGCGCACATCGCCACCACGAGCGACAAGCCCGCGCAACAGCAGGCCGCCCTGGCCGTACTGGACAAGCCGATCGACCAAGTGCGGGAGTTCCTGAGCACCCGGGCCTACCCGGGCAAGGAACATGACGACCGCGTCGCTGTCTCCCAGATCATGGCCGCAGGCGGGCCGGGCGTGAAGGCTTCGGCCAACAAGGCTCTGGACGGCACCGCGGCCGACCTGCACCAGTTCCTGGAAGTCGGGCAGTACAGGGCCCGTGAGGACGACGACCGGGTCGCGGTCGCCCAGGCCATGGCGGGCGGCGGTCCCGAGGTCAAGGCCGCAGCGCAGGCAGTGCTGTCGGGGCCGCCGTCCGGGCTGCGGGACTTCCTGCAGATCGGGCTGTACAAGGCGCAGCAGCGTGACGCCAACGCTGCCGCGCACATCGCCGAGATCGACATCCTCCTGGCGGCCGCCGACCGGTCGGCGGCGCTCGCCCACAAGGACGCCGCCCAGGCCCAGCGCGTCGCGGCGGAAGCTCGCAAGGACGCCGCCGAAGCCGTCAAGTGGGCGGACAAGGCGAATAAGGCGGCCGAGCAGGCGTCCAAGTACGCTCAGCAGGCCGACAAGTCCGCCGACCAGGCGGCCGAGTCGGCCAACCGCGCCGCCCAGTCCGCCAAGAAGGCCAACAGCGCGGCCGCGTCCGCCCGCAAGGACGCACAAGCGGCAACCCGCTCCGCGGCACAGGCCGAACATTCCGCGAGCATCGCATCCTCCTACTCCTTGCAGGCCAACACCGCCGCCTATCAGGCGCACCTTTCCGCCCAGGCCGCAGGGAAGGACGCCGCCGGAGCGGCCAAGGCCTCGACCGAGGCCCTGAAGATCGCGGCCGAGAAGCTGGTCGCCGAGATGAAGGCTCAGGTTGAGAAGGAGCTCAAGGAGAGTAGCAAGCCGATCTCGGACGGCGAGCTTCGTAAAGCCCTTGAGAAGCGGCTGGTCAAGTACCGCACGAGCCTCCTGGCGGAGGGGGGCCTGAAGCCCGGCGAGACGCCCATGATCTGCGGCAGTGACGGAGCCGGCGGAATGGGCTGCATCACCACCACCTACCTCGATCGCCTGATCGCCTGGTACGTGGGCGCGGACCAGATCGAAGAGTGCCTGCAGAAAGCAGAGCCCTCATGCCTCTCGGGCCTCGCACTCAGCGCCCTCAAGCTCAAGACGCTGAAGAGGACGCCGTGTGAGAAGAACAGCTTCGTTCCGGGCACCCGAGTCCTGATGGCCGATCACCGGACCAAGCCGATAGAGAACATGCGCACCGGCGACCAGGTAATGGCCACAGACCCGCAATCCGGCCACACCGAGGCAAAGAGCGTCCAGGCGACCATCACCGGCACCGGCCAGAAGAATCTCGTAAGAATCACTGTCACCCCTCCCGGTGCACAGCCCAGCGGTGCAGTGGTCGCCACCGACAAGCACCCCTTCTGGGTGGCAGGCGACAAGAACGCCTGGCTCGACGCCGCGCAACTCCAGCCCGGCGATCGGCTGCGGACCAACGCCGGCACCCACGCACGGGTCAAGGCGACCAAGGCCTGGACCACACCCGGCCAGCGCGTCCACAACCTGACGGTCGCCGACCTCCACACGTACTATGTGCTGGCGGGGGCTACGCCAGTCCTGGTTCACAACTCCAGTGGGTGGTGTGGCCCTGGCCTGAGAACGGCATCGGAAGCTGGTATCAGCCCGAATGATGCCAAGCGAATTCAGAATGCCGCTGATAAAGCCGGGCAGCCAATCATTGTGGTCGGGAGTCGTGCGAACGGAACACCCAACCCGACATCGGACTGGGATTACATCCTGTCTGGTCCGTCCAGAACTCGTCACGGCGTCAAGAATTCACTGCCGAGAGGGACGGGCGACGGTGAAGGGAGTGGGCGTGGTAGAGACTTCTGGCAGAACTACAATCCGAACCGGCCTGACTATGCGGAACTGGACAGGGACAGGCCGTACGTTGTATTCGAGCCTCAGAGCGGGTGAGCACTTGCGAGCATCAGAGCGAATGATCAACGAGGTTGCCCAAGGGCTCCGCAGCTTAGATAACGCTGTGACCTGGTTCTCTTTGTTGGAGCAGGTTGAGCAGAGAGCAGTACTGCACGAGGTTGTTCGCTACTCCATGCAGGCCCATGCAACAGTGAATGACGCGCGTGAGGGGCTACTGCGATCAGGCGTCAAGCCGACCATGACCCCGGCAGTTTTGATTGTTCGAGAACCGATTCTCGAACAAATGGGAAAGATTATAAATCTGCCCCCCGGTGAGTACGTGAAATCCTTTCGCATCCTCTTGTCCACATTCTCTGTGGCTGACGCACGGCGAAGAGAAACGGAGTGCCGAGGAACGTGTAGCCACGCTTGGCACAACCTGTCGTAGGTGCCTACGTCCACGGTGCGCCGTAGAGGGAGTTGCCGGGGATTTCTGAGTTCGCTTGGGCGCGCATCGGGAGCCCCCGCCGAGTCGGTACTCGGCGGGGGCTCCCGTCCCTGTCTACTGCTCGCGGCGCAGACCCGGGGTGCGGCGGCGCACCCCGGGGGCAGCCCCACGTAGGCGAGGGTGATCCGCTCGCGCCTGCTGCGCAGGAAGCCTGCCAGTTCTCTTCTGGCCAGTCCTCCGAGTGTGCGCGTGCGCCGCCGTGCCCAGCCAGGTACCACCGGTACCTGGCTGGGAGGGGCGACCAGACGCAGGATCGCTGCCATGGACAACACTCACCGGTAAGCGACCCCGGCGCACATACCGGGGGTCACTTCACGTACGGCGGTCAACCGCGACCGGCTTGCCGACCGACGGGCCTGCGCGAGAGCGGAATCAGGGCGCCGACTCTCTGGCGAGGGTGAACACCAGCCGGGCCGTGGTGTCCACGAGTTCCTTGTCGATGGGCGTACCGAAGACGAGTACCCGGTAGTAGAGCGGGCCGAGCAGCAGATCCACGAGGTGGTCGACGGTCCGGTCGTCTACGGTGAGGTCATGATCGCGGGCGAGGAGCGCGCGCAGGCCGGTCACGTCGCGTTCGCGTTGCTCCTGCAGGAACCCGGACCGCAGGGACATGGCCGTGTCCCGGTCGAGTTGGGCGTGGCCGAGGAGGGCTTGCAGCACCTGGCCGGCCGGCTCCTGGAAGAAATCGGCCACGCGCTGCAGATGCGCTTTGAGGTCGTCTTCGGGACTGTCTTGACCCGCGCGCCAGTCCAGGCCTTCGCGAGCGTCGTCGATGAGGGTGTCCAGGAGGATGTCGACCTTCGACTTCCACCAGCGGTAGATCGTCTGCTTCGCCACACCCGCGCGCTGGGCGATGCCCTCGATGGTCAGGGCGGCGAACCCTCGCTCGACCAGGAGGTCGTCCGCGGCGTGGAGGACCGCGAGCCGGACGCTCTCGCTGCGGTGAGGCCCGGTTCGGCTGACGACTGCGGTCCGTTCGCAGGCCGGTGCTGGCTTCCGCGTGGCGCTGATGGTTCCTTCAACCCTTCGAGTCGTGCGTTTCCGTGATTCTGGCACAGCCGCGCCCACCGCGAACCGGTCGCGCCCTCAGGCGGCCTTTTTGCCGGTGCGGATCAGGCTGAGCAGTACGCCGAGCGCGAGTGCGGCGACCACCGCGCTGAACGTCTCGCCCGCGGGGCGTAGACCGGTCGCGCGGATCAGGACTCCTACGCCGACGGCGGGTACCGCCAGCATCGAGTACAGGATGGCGAAGAAGGTGGAGACCGACGCGCCACGGTGTTGCGGAGCGCTGCGCGTGGTGATGCTGCCGATGCCGTGACCGAGAGCGACACCTGTCGCCAGTCCGTTGACGGCGGCCCCGACGAGCAGGGGCGCGAGGGTGCTGGTCGCCATCGCCGCGGCGATCAGTGCGGCGGCCGCGATCAGCCCCGCGCAGGCTGCGGGCAGGGCGGTGCCGGGCTTGAGGGACCGGACCAGGAGTTGGCCGAAGGCGGTGCACGCGAAGGCGATGAACACCACGAGGCCCGTCAGTGAGTGGCTGGACTCGTGCAGCACGGTGCCAAGGAACAGGCCCGTCACGGCGGTCAGGACGCCGAGTACGGCGAAGCCCGCGCCCGCTGCCATAGCGGAGCGCAGGAAGTCCGATCGGATCTCACCCGGGATGTGCAGCGGCTGGAACTGCAGGGAGAAGCCGGAGCGGTGTGCGGAACTCTCCCCGTCGGCCATCACGCCGAGCATGCCGACAGCGGCGAGGGCGAGCATGACGACCCAGGGTGTACGCAGCGGGGACGGCGCGACATCGGCGAGGATGCCCGCCAGCAGCGTGCCGCAGGCGAGGCCGCCCATGTTCGCAAACAGGGCTATGGTGGCCGGCTTGACTCGGCTGTGCTGCCCGAGACGCTCGGCGAGCGAGGCGGTGGCGGCACCGGTCACCAGGGCCGCCGATAAGCCGGAGACGACCCGGGCGACGAGCATCGCCGCGAGGTTCTCGGTGAACACGAAGATGATCGCGGCGCACACGGACAGCCCGGTCGCGGCGAGGAGGATGGGGCGGCGACCCACCTGGTCCGAGAGCCGCCCGAAGAGCAGCAGCCCCAGGACTACTCCCAGCGCGTAGACGGCGAAGACCACGGTGACGGTGAACGGCGTGAAGCCGAACGTCTCACCGTAGAGCGGGTAGAGAGGGGTGGGCGCCGTGGTGCCTGCCATGGTGATCCAGAAGGCGAAGGCCACGCTGAACACGGCAAGGCCGCTGCCGCGGGCCTTTGCCGGCGGGCCGGTCAAGTCGCCGGCGCTGACGGTCGAGTTCCCCACTGCAGTGGCCTCTCGTGAGCGGTTGTGGGTCCAAGGACGCAGCACAAGACAAGACTGAGCGTTGCGTCTACTCAAGAGACTAGACTAGCCGTCTCGTCTATTCAATGAGTGGTGCGGGCAGTGGCGTCGTCCTCGACGCCAAACTCCTGGCAAGCCCTCGTTGGCGGGCGCATTCGGTGTGGGCAGCGAGCCCTGCCATCGTCGCTGAGCGGAGCGCTCAGACCTTGGTGACCTCGATGGCGGGCCCGCACAGCAGGGTGATGTCCTCGGGGTCGGACGTGAGGACGGTGACGGGGCCTGGCGCGGTGCGTGCGACGGCGGCGAGGACGGCGTCGGTCGCGTACGTGTGGCTGTGGAGCTGCTGGCTGCGCAGCAGCGCGGCGGCCTGGTCCACCACGCTCTTCGTGACGTCATGGACGTCGATGCGGGAGAGCACCCACCGGATGCGGGAGGGATGAACGCGCTCGTCGTCGGCCTCGAGGGTGGTCATCGCGGTCGTGGCCACCCGCGTGCGCTCCTCCAGAGCAGCCTGTCCGCATGGGCGCCGCCTGCCGGTCGGCGAACCGGCCGGCCGGAGGCGCCTGACAGCGCTGAAAGAGACAAAACAGCAGGCCTACCCATCAGCACTCGATGACGTTCACCGCGAGTCCGCCCCGCGCCGTCTCCTTGTACTTGACCTTCATGTCGGCGCCGGTCTCCTTCATGGTCTTGATGACCTTGTCGAGGGAGACGTGGTGGCGTCCGTCGCCGCGCAGGGCCATGCGGGCCGCGGTGACGGCCTTGACCGCCGCCATGCCGTTGCGCTCGATGCACGGGATCTGGACCAGGCCGCCCACCGGGTCGCACGTCAGGCCGAGGTTGTGCTCCATACCGATCTCGGCCGCGTTCTCGACCTGCTCCGCGCTGCCGCCCAGGACCTCCGCCAGGCCGCCCGCCGCCATCGAGCAGGCCGAGCCGACCTCGCCCTGGCAGCCGACCTCGGCGCCGGAGATGGAGGCGTTCTCCTTGAAGAGCATGCCGATGGCGCCCGCGGCGAGGAGGAAGCGGATCACGCCCTCCTCGTCGGCGCCCGGTACGAAGTCGGCGTAGTAGTGCAGCACAGCGGGGATGATTCCGGCCGCGCCGTTGGTGGGGGCGGTGACGACCCGGCCGCCCGCCGCGTTCTCCTCGTTGACCGCCATCGCGTACAGGGTGGTCCACTCCATCGCGCGGGCCGCCCGGTCGCCCTCGGCGCGCAGTTGGCGGGCGGAGTTCGCGGCGCGGCGGCGGACCTTCAGACCGCCCGGGAGGAGGCCCTCGCGCGACAGACCCCGGGAGACGCACTCCCGCATGACGCGCCAGATCTCCAGCAGGCCCGTACGGATCTCGTCCTCGGTGCGCCACGCCTTCTCGTTCTCCAGCATGAGCGCCGAGATGGACAGGCCCGTCTCCCGGGAGAGCCGCAGCAACTCGTCGCCCGTACGGAAGGAGTACGTCAGCACCGTGTCGTCGAGCTTGATCCGGTCCTCGCCGACCGCGTCCTCGTCCACCACGAAGCCGCCGCCGACCGAGTAGTACGTCTTCTCCAGCAGCGGCGTCCCCGACGCGTCGTAGGCGAAGAGCGTCATGCCGTTGGCGTGGTACGGCAGGGAGCGCCGGCGGTGCAGGACCAGCTGGGCCGGCTCGTCGAAGTCGATCTCGTGGGCCTGTCCGATCTCCGCTCCGAGCAGCCGCAGCCGTCCGGTCCGGCGGATCCGCTCGACCTCGTCGTCGGCGGTCCCGACGTCGACCGTACGGGGGGAGTGGCCCTCCAGGCCGAGCAGGACGGCCTTGGGAGTGCCGTGGCCGTGGCCCGTCGCGCCGAGCGAGCCGAACAGCTCCGCCCGTACCGATGCCGTCTGCGCGAGGAGCCCGTCCCGCTTCAGACGGCCCGCGAAGATCCGCGCCGCGCGCATGGGCCCGACCGTGTGGGAGCTCGACGGCCCGATGCCGATGGAGAAGAGGTCGAAGACGGAGATGGCCACGGTGGCGGACTCCCTTGTCTGCTCGTGGGTGGTACGCGGGCGGCGGCGGGCGGGGCACGGCATCCGTCCGATGCCGGTACTCCCGCCCGCCGTCCGGCTACTTCGTCAGGCCGGGGTACAGCGGGTGCTTCTCGGCCAGGGCCGTCACCCGCTCCTTCAGCGCCTGTGCGTCGTAGGCGGGCTTCAGCGCCTCGGCGATGATGTCCGCGACCTCGGTGAAGTCCGCCTCCCCGAAGCCGCGGGTGGCCAGCGCCGGGGTGCCGATCCGCAGGCCCGAGGTGACCATCGGGGGCCGCGGGTCGTTCGGGATGGCGTTGCGGTTGACCGTGATGCCGACCTCGTGGAGGCGGTCCTCGGCCTGCTGCCCGTCCAGCTCGGAGTTACGCAGGTCCACCAGGACCAGATGCACATCCGTGCCGCCGGACAGCACGGAGACACCGGCCTCGGTGACGTCGGAGCGGGTCAGGCGCTCGGCGAGGATCCGCGCGCCCTCCAGGGTGCGGTGCTGGCGCTCCTTGAACTCCTCCGAGGCCGCCACCTTGAAGGCCACGGCCTTCGCCGCGATGACGTGCTCCAGCGGGCCGCCCTGCTGGCCGGGGAAGACCGCGGAGTTGATCTTCTTCGCCAGTTCGGCGGTGGAGAGGATGACACCGCCGCGGGGGCCGCCGAGGGTCTTGTGGGTGGTGGTGGTGACGACATGGGCGTGCGGCACCGGGCTCGGGTGCAGGCCCGCGGCCACCAGGCCCGCGAAGTGCGCCATGTCGACCATGAGGTACGCGCCGACCTCGTCGGCGATCCTCCGGAACGCCGCGAAGTCCAGCTGGCGGGGGTAGGCGGACCAGCCCGCGATGATCAGCTTCGGCCGGTGCTCCTTGGCCAGGCGCTCGACCTCGTCCATGTCGACCTGGTTGGTCTTCTCGTCCACGTGGTACGCGGCGACGGTGTAGAGCTTGCCGGAGAAGTTGATCTTCATGCCGTGGGTCAGGTGCCCCCCGTGGGCGAGGTTCAGACCCAGGATGGTGTCACCGGGGGAGAGCAGGGCGAACATCGCGGCGGCGTTCGCCTGCGCTCCGGAGTGCGGCTGGACGTTGGCGTGCTCGGCCCCGAACAGCGCCTTGATCCGGTCGATCGCCAGCTGCTCCACGACGTCGACGTGCTCACAGCCGCCGTAGTAGCGGCGGCCGGGGTACCCCTCGGCGTACTTGTTGGTGAGCACCGAGCCCTGCGCCTCGAGGACGGCGGCCGGAGCGAAGTTCTCCGAGGCGATCATCTCGAGGGTGGACTGCTGGCGGTGCAGCTCGGCGTCGACGGCCGCGGCGACGTCCGGGTCGAGCTCGTGCAGGGACTGGTTGAGAAGCGACATCAGGATCCCATTCAGGTGGGGCGCGGGGCGGGGGTCAGTTGCCGGTGAAGGCGGTGTACTCGTCGGCGGACAGCAGGTCCGACGGCTCGTCGCTGACCCTCACCTTGAACAGCCAGCCGCCCTCGAAGGGGGCGGAATTCACCAGCGCGGGGTCGTCCACGACGTCCTGGTTCACCTCGGTGACCTCGCCGGACACCGGGGCGTACAGGTCGCTGACGGACTTGGTCGACTCCAGCTCGCCACAGGGCTCGCCCGCGGTGACGGCGTCGCCGACCTCCGGGAGCTGGACGTAGACGACATCACCGAGCGCGTCGGCGGCGTGCGCGGTGATGCCCACGGTCGACACACCGTCCTCGGCGGCGGTGAGCCACTCGTGCTCCTTGCTGTAGCGCAGCTGCTGGGGGTTGCTCATGACCTGATTCTCCTGGATGCGGGGGCGTGCTCGGATACGGGGTCTTGACAGGTGGGACGGGCGTGACGAGAGCAACGTGACAGAAGCGTCCTCCGAGCCCGTCAGCGGTGGCTTCCGGGCGTCGGCGCCGGCCCTTTGGGGAAGTCGGCGCCCAGCCCTGGTGGAAGGTCTCAGCGCCGGCGCTTGTAGAACGGCAGCGCGACGACCTCGTACGGCTCGTGGCTGCCCCGGATGTCGACCGCCACGCCCCCGGTGCCGGGCTCGGCGTGAGCCGCGTCCACATACGCGATGGCGATCGGCCGGCCCAGCGTCGGGGACGGAGCGCCCGAGGTCACCTCGCCGATGACGGTGCCGGAACCGGTGGAGACGACCGGGTATCCGGCGCGCGGGACCCGGCGGCCCTCGGCGACCAGGCCGACCAGCGTGCGCGGCGGGGCCTCCCCGGCCCGCTTCGCGGCGGCCTCCAGGGCCTCGCGCCCGACGAAGCGGCCGTCGTTGGTGGTCTTCTCGAACTTCACGACCCGGCCCAGCCCCGCGTCGAAGGGCGTGGTGGACCGGGTGAGCTCATGCCCGTACAGCGGCATGCCCGCCTCCAGCCGCAGTGTGTCGCGGCAGGACAGTCCGCAGGGGACCAGGCCGGCGTCCCGGCCCGCCTCGGTCAGCGCCTGCCACAGCGTCTCGGCGTCCCCGGGCGCGACGAAGAGCTCGAAGCCGTCCTCGCCGGTGTAACCGGTACGGGCGATCAGCGCGGGCACACCGGCGACGGTCCCGGGCAGACCCGCGTAGTACTTCAGCCCGTCCAGGTCGGCGTCGGTCAGCGACGCGAGAATGCCGGGGGACTCCGGACCCTGGACGGCGAGCAGCGCGTACGCCTCCCGGTCGTCGCGGACGGCCGCGTCGAAGCCCCCGGCACGCTCGGTGAGCGCGTCCAGGACGACCTGCGCGTTGGAGGCGTTGGCCACCACCATGAACTCTTCGTCGGCGAGCCGGTAGACGATCAGGTCGTCGAGGATGCCGCCCTCGGCGTCGCAGATCATGGTGTAGCGGGCGCGGCCGGGGGCGAGCGCGGAGAGATGGCCGACGAGCGCGTAGTCGAGCAGCTCACCGGCCTGGGGGCCGGTCAGGGTGATCTCGCCCATGTGGGAGAGGTCGAAGAGGCCGGCGCGGGTGCGGACCGCCAGATGCTCCTCGCGCTCACTGCCGTAGCGCAGCGGCATGTCCCAGCCGGCGAAGTCGGTCATGGTCGCCCCGAGCCTGCGATGCAGCGCGTCGAGGGAGGTACGGCGTGGGGAATCGGTCATCTTCAGGCTCCCGGGCAGGGGTGGTGAGGCTCTGTCGACATGAACACAGCCTCCCCATCTGTCATCGGAACCTGAGAGGTTCGCCACGACCCCGCAGAGGGGTTACGGCTTGCACCTTGGGTGGAGCCGCACCGCGGCGGCCCGCTTTTCAGATGTGCCTCGCCCGCGCGGTACGGGGCCTGAGAGATTCAAGGGAGGACTTGCTCCTTCGGCGCCCCGGCGCCCGGCTCACTGCCGGTCCGGGGACTCTCCCGCGCGGGTTACAAGCGGCCGGTATGGAGTTTGCGGGGCACATCATTGCATGGCTGTGACACATTCGGGCCGTTCAGGTGAGGGTGACGCGGTTGTATGGCATTACCTTTTCTTGAAACTGCCGCAGTGACCGGACCTAGGAGGACGATCACGGTGCAGAGGCACGGAGCGTGTGCGACAACAGGGGCCGCCGGGTTCGGCGCCGTCCCCCCGCAGGCGGCGCCGCCCACGTCGGCGGTCGTCAGGCCGGGGCGGCGCGGGCCGACCACGGATCTGCGGGGCCGGCGGGTGAGCGAGCTGCGCTACCCGGCCGGTGACGTGGTCGTCGTCTCCGGGCTCCCGGGGAGCGGCAAGAGCACCTTGATCAAACGGGCGGCCGCCGCGCTGGACCGCCGCGGAGGGGCCGTACGCCGGATCGACTCGCAGGATACCCGGGACCGCTGGGAGCACCGGGCGCCGACGCTGCTGCCGTACGCCCTCTACCGCCCCCTGGTCCGCCTGGCCCACTACGCCGGGCTGCGCCGGGCGCTGCGCTCCGGCGACAGCGTCGTGGTGCACGACTGCGGCAGTCTCGCGTGGGTGCGCCGCTGGCTGGCGCGCGACGCCCGCCGCCGGGGGCGGTCCCTGCATCTGGCACTGCTGGATGTACCGCCGGAGACCGCCCTGGAGGGCCAGGCGTCGCGCGGACGGGGCGTCTCCGGGTACGCCTTCGGGCGGCACCGGCGTGCGGTGGGGCGGCTCGTCGGGGACATGGAGAGCGGACAACCGCCGCGCGGCTGTGCCTCAGCCGTGCTGCTGGACCGCGGTACGGCGAGTGCCCTGAGCGGTATCGCCTTCGAGTGAGCGCGCGGACCCCGCCGCTGCCGGATCCCGCCGTACGGAAGGACCGCGGGCCGAGCCGTGCGGACGGACGGCGCCGTGCGGACGGGCAGCGGTACCGGGCGTACGGAGGAATCAGGCGGGAGGATACGGAGTCCGGCCCCGTTGATTTGCCCACTACGTCCGGAGTGCGCGGGGCCGTGTCACAGATTCGGGACGCCCCGGGGAGCAGCGGGACAGCCAGCCGTTAAGGTGCGTGTGCAGTTCGGACG
Organism: Streptomyces sp. 8N706; assembly: GCF_052245415.1. Lineage (NCBI taxonomy): Bacteria > Bacillati > Actinomycetota > Actinomycetes > Kitasatosporales > Streptomycetaceae > Streptomyces > Streptomyces sp. 8N706. The sequence continues at coordinate 18,492 of NZ_JBQQBW010000058.1, forward strand.
AGACGGGGTTGGTGGGGCCCGATGAGCATGACGGAGCAGCACGGCTATTCCATGCCTGCCGGCGGGATTCCCCCGGCCGGTTTCCCGGGCAATGAACTCGAGGAGGTGCTCGCCGCCTCGCTCGGTGTCCCCGGCGCCGGAGCCCGGCTGGTCGAGGTGCTCGGCCGCAGTCATGTCTGGGTGCCGCTGCCGAACGGCGGCAGCCGTGAGAGCCGGGACCTGGACCTGCCGACCATGGAGATCGAAGGCGCCGCGTACGTCCCGGTCTTCAGCTCCGAGCAGCAGTTCCTCCAGGTCGTCGGCTCCCATATGTCCTTCACCATCGCGCCCGCCCGTGAGTTCGCCCGCGGACTGCCGCCGCAGCTGGGTATCGCCGTCAATCCCGGTGGCGCGGTCGGCGTCCCGCTGCCGCCGCCCGCGGTCGCCGAGCTGTGCCGGGCGGGCCGCACCGAGCTCGACGGCCCCACCAGCGGCGGCCGGGTGCGGATGTTCGAACCGGACTGGCAGGCCGAACCCGTCGACTTCCTCGCCGCCGCCGCCGGGGAGTTCGCCGTCACCGGGCTGGTCCGCACCGCCCGCCGCGCCCTCGCCAGCGTCGAGGGCGACGCCCCCGCGCTCTTCGTCGGTGTCGAACTCATCCGCTGTGAACCCGAGGACCGGGCCGCGGTGATGGAGGCGCTCGGACGCGCGCTCGGCGCGGTCCCGGTGCCCTGGCCCGTACAACTGGTACTGCTGGACATCGCGCAGGATCCGGTCGGCTACTGGATGCTGGAGCGGGTGCGCCCGTTCCACACCGCGGACCGCTGAGCACGACCCGCACGTACCGCCGGTAGCACACCAAGACCGGCGACGAGGGACTCGTAAGCTGGTTGCATGACCGGGCGGGGTGCACCGATGTGCCCTGAAAAGGTGCCGAAAGGCCGGAAGAAGGGGCGGAGTCAGGTGAGCGCGGGAGCCAGCGCAGCGGCGGCCGGGGCCGTCGAGGAGACGCTGCGGCAGGTGACACCCGGGCGGTACGACGCCTACGAGGCGCTGCTGCACGCCCTCGCCGAGGGCCGCATCTGGATGCTGCTCTGGCACGGCCGACCGGGAGCACCGGACGCCCAGTACGGGAACATGGAGGTCGACGGCCTGGGCTACGCACCCTGCGTCACCTCCGCCCAGGAGCTCGCCGCCAGTGGCTGGAACCGCGCGCACGAAGTCGTCACCGGCTGGGACGTCGCCACCGCCCTCTACCCCGACCGCTGGGGCCTCTGGCTGAACCCGCACGCCCCGGGCGGCGGCGTCGGCATCCCCTGGGCCGATCTGCGCCGCATCGCCGGAGGCCTGGACCGGCTGCCCGCGGGGCCCCTGCGGCTCTCCGAACCGACCATCGAGATCCCCCAGTTCTACGCCCTGCTGACGCAGAACGCCCATCGCACCCCCGCCGTCCGGGCGTTGCGCCGTGCGTGGGTGCAACCGGCCCTGGGAGCGCCGTATCTCGCCATCGGCCTGGATCTGTACGACACGAGCCCGCAGGCCGTGGATTCGGTGCGGGTGATGATGCAGCAGTCGATCGGAGCGGTCCCGGACGGGCTGCCGGTGTCGACGGTGGCGATGTCCGACGACTACGACCCCGTGGCCCTGTGGCTGCGGGCGAACGCGCGCCCCTTCTTCGACCGTGACGGGTACGGCGCGGGTGCGCCGCCGGCGCCCGCGGCCCCCGCCCCGGGGTACGGCTACCCCCTACCCCGTTCCGCCGGGGCTCCCGCCTCCCCGGGCTGGCAGCCGGGTACGGCTCCGCGCGCGTACTGACCCGGCCTCAGGGCGGGGCGATAAGCCTCGTACTGCCTCGTACTGCCTTGTACTGCCTCGTGGTGCCCGGACTCTCCGGAGGAGAACGGGGTGCGGCCCGGGCTTCCGGACGGAGGGAAGGCCGCGCACCGACCCCGGACTTCCGGGCCGGAAAGCCGCGTTCCGGCCCGGGCCTCGGGACGGAGGGAAGGCCGCGTACTCACCCCGGACTTCCGGGCCGCAAAGCCGCGTTCCGGCCCGGATCCCCCGACCGAACGCGCTGACCGTACCCGTGGCAGTCCTGGGAAACGCGTTCCGGCATATGGACGCGGTTGCGCAAACACATGGCCGTCGGGGGCGAGCGCCCCCTCCTCTTTGCCAAATCCTGGAATTCCGGACCGTTTTGTCCTCCTCTTCCCGGCCGGGCACGGCGGACCGCCGATCCGCTCAGCCGCAGCGGCTGTCCGTATAACGGAAGACCCCAGGCTGCATCACAGTTGCGCATCCATTCCCGGGGAGGTCTGGCGGGTGATCGCAAACGCGATGAAGACTCACGTTCGCCGGGCCGTTGCTCTCCTGCGGTCTACGCGCGATGTGCGGAGGCCGGCGGGAGGTGCGACGTCCGCACTTCACGAACCAGAACCACCAGTTACGACGCACCAGTGATGTGAACAGGCCGCTACAGCGGCACGCGTGGGCCGGCCACCGCCGGTCGAGAGGGGTCAAACGCACCGTGACCGCACCGATCGAGACCACCGGGGCGGAAGCCGAGGCACAGCCCGAGGCTGTCCTCACCGGGGTCAAGAAGAGCCAGATCCAGGGCCGTTCGCTCGGTCAGATCGCCTGGATGCGCTTCAAGCGGGACAAGGTGGCGGTCGCCGGCGGCATCGTGGTGCTGCTCCTGGTCCTTCTCGCCGTGCTGTCCAAGCCGATTCAGTCGATCTTCGGGCTGGACCCGAACGAGCTCCACCAGGACCTCGTCGACCCGCAGCTCCTCGCCCCCAAGGGCGGGTGGGGCGGTATGAGTTGGGACCACCCGCTCGGTGTGGAGCCCGGCCTCGGCCGGGACCTGCTCGCCCGCATCATCGAGGGCTCCTGGGTGTCGCTGCTGGTCGCCGCGGGCGCCACGCTGCTCTCCGTTGCGATCGGGACGGTCCTGGGTGTGATCGCCGGTTACTACGGTGGCTGGGTCGACAGCGTGATCAGCCGGATGATGGACACCTTCCTGGCCTTCCCGCTGCTGCTCTTCGCGATCTCCATCTCCGCGGCGCTGCAGGACGGTGCCTTCGGACTGGAGGGCCTGCCGCTGCGCATCAGCGTGCTGATCTTCGTGATCGGATTCTTCAACTGGCCCTACATGGGCCGGATCGTGCGCGCACAGACCCTCAGCCTGCGGGAGCGGGAGTTCGTGGAGGCGTCGCGGAGCCTCGGGGCCCGCGGTCCGTTCATCCTCTTCCGGGAGCTGCTCCCCAACCTGGTGGCGCCGATCCTCGTCTACTCGACGCTGCTGATCCCGACCAACATCCTGTTCGAGGCCGCGCTGAGCTTCCTCGGTGTCGGTATCGCGCCTCCGCAGGCCTCGTGGGGCGGCATGCTCACCAGTGCGGTGGACCTGTACGAGGTCGATCTGCAGTACATGATCGTGCCCGGCATGGCGATCTTCGTCACCGTGCTGGCATTCAACCTGCTGGGTGACGGGCTGCGAGACGCCCTCGACCCTCGCAGCAAGTAACGACGGCCGACCTGCGTACCGCGCCGTACCAATCGATTGAGGGGGCTTTCCTCAGGATGAAGACCAAGAAAGCGACAGCTGTCCTGGCGACAGCCATCGTGCTGGCGCTCAGCGCGTCCGCTTGCGGCGGCTCGAAGGACGGTGACGGCAAGGGCGGGAACGCCTCGGCGGACGCCGCGCTCGACTCCATCGTCAACGAGTCGGACAAGAAGGGCGGCTCGGTCACCTTCGAGCACTCGGATGTGCCGGACTCGCTGGACCCGGGCAACACCTACTACGGCTGGGTCCAGAACTTCTCCCGGCTCTACGGGCGCAGCCTCACCAGCTTCAAGCCGGCCGCGGGCAAGGAGGGACTGGAGGTCGTCCCGGACCTGGCCGAGTCCCTCGGCAAGCCGAGTGCGGACGCCAAGACCTGGACGTACAAGCTCCGCAAGGGCGTGAAGTTCGAGGACGGCACCCCGGTGACGTCCAAGGACGTGAAGTACGCGATCGAGCGCAGCAACTTCGCCCCGGAGGCGCTGTCGCACGGCCCGACCTACTTCAAGGCGTATCTCGAGGGCGGCGACAAGTACAAGGGTCCCTACAAGGACAAGTCGAAGGAGGGGATCAAGTCCATTGAGACCCCCGACGACAGCACGATCGTGTTCAAGCTGAGCAAGCCGTTCGCGGACTTCGACTACCTGGCGACCTTCTCCCAGACGGCCCCCGTGCCGCAGGCGAAGGACAAGGGCGCGGAGTATGTGAAGCACATCGTGTCCTCGGGGCCGTACAAGTTCCAGTCCTACAACGAGGGCCGGAGCGCGACCCTGGTACGCAACCCGGAGTGGGACGCGAAGACGGACCCGGTCCGCAAGGCGCTCGCGGACAAGATCACCATCAAGTTCAAGGTCAACCCGACCACGGTCGACCAGCACCTGATGAGCGATGACATCACGGTGGACGCCGCCGGTACCGGTCTGCAGACCAAGACCCAGCCGAAGGTCCTGTCGAAGCCCAGCGAGAAGAAGAACACCGACAACCCGTACGCCGGTGCCACCTCGTACATGGCGATGTCGACCAAGGTGAAGCCGTTCGACAACGCCGAGTGCCGCAAGGCCGTCCAGTACGGCATCGACAAGGCCTCGGTGCAGCAGGCGCTCGGCGGCGACGCCAAGGGCGATGTGGCCTCCACGCTGCTCCCGCCGTCGGTCAACGGCTACAGCAAGTTCGACCTCTACAAGACCCCGGGCAACAAGGGTGACGTGGCCAAGGCCAAGGAGCACCTGAAGAAGTGCGGTAAGCCGAACGGCTTCAACACCACCCTGACGGCGCGCTCCGACCGCCCCGACGAGGTCCAGATGGCCACCGCCGTCCAGGCTTCGCTCAAGAAGATCGGTGTCACCGCCAAGATCCAGCAGTTCCCCTCGGGCAAGTACTTCGCCAACTTCGCCGGTGTGCCGAGCTATGTGCACGAGCACAAGATCGGGCTGATGATGATGGCGTGGGGCGCCGACTGGCCGACCGGCTTCGGCTTCCTGGACCAGATCGTCAACGGCTCGGCCATCAAGCCGTCGGGTGGCAACAACCTGATGGAGCTGGACGACCCGAAGATCAACAAGGCGCTGGCCGACGGTATCGCCGAGACCGACGACGCCAAGCGCACCAAGGCGTGGGGCGAGGTCGACAAGATGGTCATGGAGAACGCGTCGGCCGTGCCGCTGATCTACCGCAAGAACCTGCTGTACCGCCCGGAGTCCGCGACCAACGTCACGGTCACCCAGGCGTACCTCGGGATGTACGACTACCTGCTGATCGGCTCCGCCAAGTAGGCGCGACTCATCCGTAAACGGCTGGTACATCCCCGGGGGGCAACCCCCGAACCCCTGTAATCCTGAAAGGCAGGTGAAGGCACCGGTGTCCGCCGGGCCGGGAAGATCCCCGGTCCGGCGGACCCGGCGCCGCTCGGCTGTGGCTGCGTACATCATCCGACGCGTGTTCGCCGCGGTGCTGCTGCTGCTGGTGGTCAGCGCAGTCACCTTCGCGATCTTCTTCCTCGTCCCCAGACTAGGCGGACAGACGGTCGACCAACTCGCCACCCAGTACGTCGGCAAGGACGCCAACCCCGAGTCCATCGCGGCGGTCAAGAAGAACCTCGGCCTGGACCAGCCGATCGTTCTGCAGTACTGGGACTTCATCAAGGCGATCGTCTCCGGGGCGACCTACCACTTCGGTCCCGAGGCGTCGGTGTGCCACGCCCCGTGCTTCGGTTACTCCTTCAAGGACCATGTCGAGGTCTGGCCCGAGCTCACCGAGCGTATTCCGATCACCTTCTCGCTGGCCATCGGTGCCGCCGTGATCTGGCTGATCTCCGGTGTGGCCATCGGTGTGCTCTCGGCGCTCCGGAAGGGCTCGTTCTTCGACCGGCTGGCGATGACGGTGGCCCTGGCGGGCGTCTCGCTCCCGATCTTCTTCACGGGCATGCTCGGCCTCGCGGTCTTCACCGTGCAGGTGCCTCTCTGGGAGGACGGCATCAACTACGTGCCGTTCTCCGAGAGTCCGGCGGAGTGGGCCTGGAACCTGCTCATCCCCTGGTGCTCGCTGGCGTTCCTCTACTCCGCTCTCTACGCCCGGCTCACCCGCGCGGGCATGCTCGAGACCATGGGCGAGGACTACATCCGCACCGCGCGGGCCAAGGGCATCAAGGAATCCAAGGTCGTCGCCAAGCACGGCCTGCGGGCCGCCCTCACCCCCATCGTCACCATCTTCGGTATGGACTTCGGTCTCCTCCTCGGCGGCGCGGTCATCACCGAACAGGTCTTCTCCTTCCAGGGCATGGGCGCCTACGCCGTCCAGGCCGTCAAGGACGCCGACCTGCCGATCGTCATGGGCGTGACGTTGGTCGCCGCCTTCTTCATCGTCTTCTGCAATCTGCTGGTGGACCTGGTGTACGCCGCCATCGACCCCAGGGTGAGGTACTCGTGAGCGAGCTCGACAAGAAGCAGCAGCCGGCCGAGGCGGCGTCGTCCGACGCCCCGGCTCCGGCCGCGGCCGTGAGCGAGCCGGTGGCCGACCGGCCCGTCCCCTCCTCCGAGGCCTTTCTCTCCGTCCGTGACCTGCGCATCCACTTCGACACCGACGACGGCCTGGTGAAGTCCGTCGACGGCGTCAGCTTCGATGTGCACCGCGGCAAGACCCTGGGCATCGTCGGTGAGTCGGGTTCGGGGAAGTCCGTCACCTCGCTCGGGGTGATGGGCCTGCACCGCTCGGCACGGGCGAGGATCTCCGGCGAGGTGTGGCTGGACGGCGAGGAGCTGGTCGCCGCCGACCCGGACCACGTACGGCGGCTGCGCGGCCGGAAGATGGCGATGATCTTCCAGGACCCGCTGACCGCCCTGCATCCGTACTACACGATCGGCGCGCAGATCACCGAGGCGTACCGGGTGCACCACAAGGCCGACAGGAAGACCGCCAAGAGGCGTGCCGTCGAGATGCTCGACCGGGTCGGCATCCCCGAGCCGTCGAAGCGGGTCAACGACTACCCGCACCAGTTCTCCGGCGGTATGCGCCAGCGCGCGATGATCGCGATGGCGCTGGTCAACAACCCCGAGCTGCTGATCGCGGACGAGCCGACGACGGCCCTGGACGTCACCGTCCAGGCGCAGATCCTCGACCTCATCCGCGACCTGCAGAAGGAGTTCGGCTCCGCGGTCGTCATCATCACCCACGACCTGGGGGTGGTGGCCGAGCTCGCCGACGACATCATGGTGATGTACGGCGGCCGCTGTGTGGAGCGCGGTTCGGCCGAGAAGGTCTTCACCGGGCCGCAGCATCCGTACACCTGGGGCCTGCTGGGCTCGATGCCGCGGATCGACCGCGAGCAGACCGACCGGCTGATCCCGGTCAAGGGCACCCCGCCGAGCCTGATCAACGTGCCGGACGGCTGTGCCTTCCACCCCCGCTGCCCGTACGCCGACGTCCCCAAGGACAACCTCACCCGCACCCAGGTGCCCGTACTGCGCGAGGTCGGCAGCGGGCACTTCTCCGCCTGTCATATGACGCAGGAGGAACGGACGCGGATCTGGACCGAAGAGATTGCGCCGAAGCTGTGACCGCTAAGGACCAGGCTGCCGTGCCTGAGGAGAACGTGACGATTCCGAAGCAGCAGGAGGGCGCCGACTCCGCGCCCCTCCTCAAGGTGGACGGGCTGGTCAAGCATTTCCCGATCACCAAGGGCGTGCTGCGCCGCCAGGTCGGTGCCGTGCAGGCCGTGGACGGCATCAGCTTCGACGTACGGCCGGGGGAGACCCTGGGTGTGGTGGGCGAGTCCGGCTGCGGCAAGTCGACCATGGGCCGGCTGATCACCCGGCTGCTCGAACCCACCGGTGGCACCATCGAGTTCGAGGGCCGGGACATCACCCACTTGGGTGTCGGCACGATGCGGCCGATGCGCCGCGACGTCCAGATGATCTTCCAGGACCCCTACTCGTCGCTGAACCCGCGGCACACGGTCGGCACGATCGTCGGGGCACCCTTCAGGCTCCAGGGCGTGGAGCCCGAGGGCGGGTTGAAGAAGACCGTCCAGGAACTGCTGGAACTGGTCGGCCTCAGTCCCGAGCACTACAACCGCTATCCGCACGAGTTCTCCGGCGGCCAGCGGCAGCGCATCGGCATCGCCCGGGCGCTGGCGCTCAAGCCGAAGCTCGTCGTCGCGGACGAGCCGGTCTCGGCGCTGGATGTGTCGATCCAGGCGCAGGTGGTCAATCTGCTGGACGACCTCCAGCAGGAGCTGGGTCTGACGTATGTGATCATCGCGCACGATCTCTCGGTCATCCGGCATGTGTCCGATCGGATCGCGGTGATGTACCTCGGCAAGATCGTGGAGCTCGCCGACCGGGCCTCGCTGTACGAGGCACCGATGCACCCGTACACCAACGCCCTGATGTCCGCGGTGCCCGTGCCCGACCCCAAGCGGCGCACCGAGCGCAACCGCATCCTCCTCAAGGGCGATGTCCCCTCGCCCATCTCGCCGCCGTCCGGCTGCCGCTTCCACACCCGCTGCTGGAAGGCGACCGAGGTGTGCGAGCGGCAGGAGCCGCCGCTGCTCCCGCTCAAGACGGGACACCAGGTGGCCTGCCACCACCCGGAGAACGCCCCGGACCAGGCGCCGGCCGACACTCCGCTGCCGGGCGCCGCGGGCACGGCGGCCATGAGCAATGTGGGCAAGACCGGCAAGGGGGAGGGCGTGAGCAAGGAAAGCGGGGAGTGAGGAGCAGGGGAGCGGGCCCGGCAGAATTGCCGGGTGCTCACCACCGATCTGTACGCCTCCTCCGTCCAGCACTCGCTCGACCTCGCCGGAATCTTCGTCTTCGCGATCTCCGGTGCGCTGCTCGCCGTACGCAAGAACTTCGATGTGTTCGGCATCGCGGTGCTCGCCGAGGCCACGGCGCTGGGCGGAGGGGTGTTCCGTGATCTGGTCATCGGGGCCGTACCCCCTGCCGCCTTCACCGACCTGGGCTATCTCCTGATGCCCCTGGTGGCGACCGCGTGCGTCTTCTTCCTCCACCCGCACGTCGAACGGATCAATGGCGCGGTGAACGTCTTCGACGCCGCCGGGCTCGGGCTCTTCTGCGTGGCGGGCACCACCAAGGCGCACGACTACGGGCTCGGGCTCACCCAGTCCGCGGTCCTGGGCCTGGTCACCGCGGCGGGCGGTGGTGTGGTGCGCGACGTCCTCGCCAACGAGGTGCCCTCGCTGCTGCGCTGGGACCGTGACCTCTACGCCGTACCGGCCATCGTGGGCTCCACGATGGCCGCCCTGCTCATCCAGTTCGAGGCGCTGAGCGGGGTCACCAGCGCCGCCGCCGCGGTGACAGCGTTCGTGCTCCGGCTTCTCGCCATGCGCTACGGCTGGCGCGCCCCCAGGGCCTGGCACCGGCGTTCCTCGACGGCCGAGGACCTCTGACCTGCGGTCCGGAGCCGGCCGGCCGGGGCGGTCCGGCAGTAACCGGAACGAGGACGTCCGGGAGGGCCCGGACAGGGCTACCGGTCGGTAACTTCTTCGGTGTACCGTGCAGCTCATGGCACAGGCAGCACAGACGCCGCGGGCAGCACAGCCGGCGCGCGCAGCACAGACGGAACAGCCGGCACCGGCGACCATCGGGAACAGCGAGTTCGACCGCGACACGGCTGTCGTCCGCCGCGGGCCCGGCCTCTACGACGCCCAGCTGTCCGAGGGCTGGACCATCATCGAGGCCGTCAACGGCGGCTACCTTCTGGCCATCCTCGGCCGGGCCCTCGGCGAGGCGCTGCCGCACCCGGACCCCTTCACCATCACCGCGCACTATCTGACGGCCTCCCGCCCCGGCCCGGCCGAGGTACGTACGGAGACCGTGCGCACCGGCCGCACCCTGTCCACCGGATCGGCCTCCCTGATCCAGCGGAACGAGGACGGCAGTGAGGTCGAACGCATCCGTGTGACCGCCCACTACGGCGACCTCGACGACCTCCCCGACGACGTCCGGACGACGGCGAAGCCGCCGGCCATCCCGCCCTACGAGCACTGCCTCGGCGCGGACGCCGCCCCCGACGCGGCCCTCATCCCCGGCAGCAGCGCCATCACCGACCGCCTCGACCTGCGCCTCGACCCGGCCACCGCCGGCTGGGCCGTCGGGGCCCCCTCCGGGCGCGGCGAGATGCGTGCCTGGTTCGGACTCGCCGACGGCCGTGACGCCGACCCGCTCTCCCTGCTGCTCGCCGTCGACGCCCTGCCGCCGACGGCCTTCGAACTCGGCCTCATGGGCTGGGTTCCCACCACCGAACTCACCGTCCATGTCCGCTGCCGCCCCGCCCCGGGTCCGCTGCGGATCGCGATCAGCACCCGCAACCTCGCGGGCGGCTTCCTGGAGGAGGACGCCGAGGTCTGGGACAGCCAGGACCGTCTGGTGGCCCAGTCCCGCCAACTGGCGCGGGCCCTGCCGGTCTGAGCCCGCCCGGCCGCGGGCCGGGACCTCGCGGGAGCGCGGTCCGGTCCGCTCCGGCACCGCGTCGGTTCCACGGCTGGTACGTGCCGTACGGGGGCGGGAGCCCGGCTCGTAGAATCGGGGGCACCATGGCCTACCTCGACCACGCCGCCACCACCCCCATGCTCCCGGAGGCGGTGCAGGCGATGACCGCCCAGCTTGCCGTCACCGGCAACGCCTCCTCGCTGCACGCGGCCGGGAGACGGGCCCGCCGTACGGTCGAGGAGTCGCGTGAATGCCTCGCCGCGGCGCTCGGCGCCCGCCCCAGCGAGGTGGTGTTCACCGCGGGTGGCACGGAGTCGGACAATCTCGCGGTCAAGGGCGTGTACTGGTCACGCCGCGCCGCCGACCCGCGCCGTACCCGGGTGCTCGCCAGCCCCGTCGAGCACCACGCCGTGCTGGACGCGGTCGACTGGCTGGCCGGGCACGAGGGCGCGCGGGTGGAGTATCTGCCCGTCGACGCGTACGGCCGGGTCCATCCCGACGCGCTGCGCGAGGCCATCGCCCGCGACCCCTCCGATGTCGCCCTCGCGACCGTCATGTGGGCGAACAACGAGATCGGCACGGTGATGCCGGTGCAGGAACTGGCAGCCGTCGCGCGGGAGTTCGAGATCCCGCTGCACGCCGATGCCGTACAGGCCTTCGGGCAGCTGCCCCTCGACTTCACCGGCTCCGGCCTCGCCGCGATGACCGTCTCCGGCCACAAGATCGGGGGCCCGTACGGCATCGGGGCCCTGCTGCTCGGGCGGGACTACGCGCCCGTACCGCTGCTGCACGGCGGCGGCCAGGAGCGCCAGGTGCGCTCCGGCACCCTGGACGTGCCCGCCGTCGCCGCGTTCGCCGCCGCTGCCCGGCACGCCGCCGACCATCACGCCGACTTCGCCCGCGAGATCGGTGCCCTGCGCGACAAGCTGGTCGCCTCGGTCCTCGCGGTGGTGCCCGATGCCGTCCTGGGAGGCGATCCCGACCCGGAGGGCCGGCTCCCCGCCAACGCGCACTTCTCCTTCCCCGGGTGCGAGGGCGACTCCCTGCTGCTGCTCCTGGACGCCCAGGGCATCGAGTGCTCCACGGGTTCCGCCTGCACCGCGGGCGTGGCCCAGCCCAGTCATGTGCTCCTGGCCGCGGGGACGGACCCGGACCTGGCCCGCGGAACCCTGCGCTTCTCCCTCGGGCACACCTCGACGGAAGCCGACATCGAGGCGGTCGCGGAGGCCATCGGCCCGGCGGTGGAGCGGGCGAGGACCGCGGGCCTGAGCTGAGCCGGCCCCCGGCACGGGCCACGACGGCCCCGGGCCCGGTGGCGTACGGGCCCGGTGGCGTACGGGTGCGTCAGGCCTGCCGGACGAGCTTCATATAGCGGTCCCAGTCCCAGTGCGGACCCGGGCAGGTGTGGTCGGTGCCCGGGACCTCGATATGGCCGATGATGTGCTCGCGGTCCCGGGGGATCCCGTAACGCTCGCATATCCCGGCGGTCAGCTTCGCCGAGGAGCGGTACAGCGTGTCGGTGAGGTACTCGGGGCGGTCGACCCAGCCCTCGTGCTCGATTCCCACGCTCCGCTCGTTGTAGCCACGGTTGCCCGCGTGGAACGCGACATCCAGCTCGCGGATCATCTGTGCGACATGGCCGTCCCCGGACCGCACCACATAGTGGGCCGCCGCGCCGTGACCGGGATCCTGGAAGACCTTGAGGGTGAGCGGATACGTGGCCTCCGGGACGTGGATCACCACCCGGTCGATGACGTAGTCGGAAGGCCGGTCCGCGCGCCGCCAGTTCGCCTCGGAGGCCGCTATCCACTCGGCGCCGCGGTGATCGAGCTCACCGTCCGTGCGCGGTTTGTCGTTCCCCGGCATCCGCCACCACCACCGCGAGAGGCGGTCCGATCCGAGATAGCCCGCCGTGCCCAGCGCCACGGCGCCGCCGCCGATCAGCACGGCACGCCGCCCGATGTCCCGACGCGACTGCTGGTCCATACGGTCCCCTCCGGTCCCTGCGCCTGAGCGCCTCCCCCTCGCCGGTCCTATAACGGCTGCGGAGCTCCGGCTGGTTCCCCTTACCCTGGTAGGGCTATGACTGACTTCCCCGGTGCCCCCTCCGGCCCCCGCGACGGACGTCGCCTCCGTGTGCTCGCCGCCATGTCCGGCGGTGTCGACTCGGCCGTCGCCGCGGCCCGCGCCGCCGAGGCGGGCCATGACGTCACCGGCGTCCACCTCGCACTCTCGTCCAACCCGCAGTCCTTCCGGACCGGCGCCCGCGGCTGCTGCACCATCGAGGACTCCCACGACGCCCGCCGGGCCGCCGATGTCATCGGTATCCCCTTCTACGTCTGGGACCTCGCCGAGCGCTTCCGCGAGGACGTCGTCGAGGACTTCGTCAGCGAGTACGCGGCCGGACGCACCCCGAACCCCTGTCTGCGCTGCAATGAGAAGATCAAGTTCGCGGCGCTGCTCGACAAGGCCCTCGCCCTCGGCTTCGACGCCGTCTGCACCGGCCACTACGCCACCGTGGTCGTACGGGAGGACGGCACCCGGGAGCTCCACCGCGCCTCCGACATGGCCAAGGACCAGTCGTACGTCCTCGGGGTCCTGGACGAGCGCCAGCTCGCCCACGCGATGTTCCCGCTCGGCGACACCCTCACCACCAAGGAGGAGATCCGCGCGGAGGCGGAGCGGCGCGGCCTCGCGGTGGCGAAGAAGCCGGACAGCCACGACATCTGCTTCATCGCCGACGGCGACACCCAGGGCTTCCTCGCCCAGCGCCTCGGTACGGCCGAGGGCGACATCGTCGACGAGGACGGCACCAGGCTCGGCACGCACAGCGGTGCTTACGGCTACACCATCGGCCAGCGCAAGGGCCTGCGCCTCGGCGTCCCCGCCCCCGACGGCAAGCCGCGCTACGTGCTGGACATCTCGCCGGTGGACAACACCGTGACCGTCGGCCCGTCCGGCGCCCTGGACGTGACCGGGCTGACCGCGATCAAGCCCCGCTGGTGCGGAACAGCCCCCTCCGGCCCGGGTACGTACACCGCGCAGCTGCGCGCCCACGGCGGCGAGACCGAGGTGACGGCCGAGCTGGTCGACGGCCCGGAGCTGCGGGTGGGCTTCGCCGAGCCGGTGCGGGGCGTGGCTCCGGGCCAGGCGATCGTCCTCTACGACGGCACGCGCGTCGTCGGCTCGGCGACCATCGCGACGACGGAGCGGGCGAGGCCGGTGGCGTCCGGCGGGGCGCTGCGGTAGCCCGCCCGGAAGCGTGTGAGGCCGCTCGTCCCGGCCACCGCCACCGGGCGGAGCCGTCGGCGCGGTCAGCGCCGACGTGGACTGCCGGGCGACTTCCGGCCGACAGGTCGGCCGACAGGTCAGTCCCCGGTCCACCGCGTCCCGCGGTCGCGGTGGGTGCGAGGTGTCCCCCGACGGCGGCGTCGGCGGAGCAGGGCCGCGGGCGCGGACGCCGTCCTAGGGTGAGGCCATGAACATCTGTGTCTTCTGCTCCGCCTCCGACCTGGACGAGCGCTACACCCGCCCCGCCCGGGAGTTCGCCGAGCTCATCGGCAAGGGCGGGCACACCCTGGTCTGGGGCGGCTGCGACAGCGGTCTCATGAAGGTCATGGCCGACGGGGTGCAGGCCGCGGGCGGGCGGCTGGTCGGGGTCTCCGTGGAGTTCCTGGCCCACAACGCCCGCCCGGGCGTCGACGAGATGGTGATCACCAAGGATCTCACCGAGCGCAAGGCCCAGCTGCTCGCCCGTGCCGACGCGATCGTGATGATGGTCGGTGGCCTCGGCACCCTCGACGAGGCCACCGAGATCCTCGAGCTGAAGAAACACGGGCTGCACTCCAAGCCCGTGGTGCTGCTGAACGCCGCGGGCTTCTACGACGGCCTGAAGCAGCAGTTCCAGCGCATGGAGGAGGAGGGCTTTCTGTCCGTTCCGCTCACCGAACTCGTCTTCTTCGCCGAGGACGGCGCGGGGGCCCTGGCCCACTTCGAGGAAGAGGCCGGTATCCGGTGAGGCAAGCTGGGGGGCATGACTGCACATCTGATCACCGGTGCGAGCTCCGGCATCGGCGCGGCCGTCGTCGGCCGGCTGGCCGGACGGGGCGACGAGCTGTGGCTGCTGGCGCGCGACGCGGGCCGCGCCAGGGAACTGGAGGCACGGTTCCCGGGCACCCGTACGCTCGTCGGGGACCTCGCCACCCCGGAGAAGCTCTCTTGGTCGCTGAGCCACCAGACGCTTCCCGACCGGCTGGACTCGCTGCTGCACATCGCGGGCGTCGTGGACCTCGGCGACATCGGTGAACTCACCCCCAAGGCGTGGAACGCGCAGCTGGCCGCCAACCTCGTCGCACCGGCCGAGCTGACACGGCTGCTGCTGCCCCAACTGAGGCTCGCCCGCGGGCATGTGGTGTTCGTCAACTCCGGAGCCGGTCTGCGCGCCAACGCCCAGTGGGGCGCGTACGCCGCCAGCAAGCACGGCCTCAAGGCGCTGGCCGACGCCCTGCGCCTGGAGGAGCGCGCCCACGGGGTGCGTGTCACCTCGGTCTACCCCGGCCGTACGGCCACGCCCATGCAGGCCAAGGTCCACCGGCAGGAGGGCAAGGAGTACGAACCGGCCCAGTGGATGGCCCCCGAGTCGGTCGCGACGACGGTCCTGACAGCCCTGGACCTGCCGAGGGACGCGGAGATCACCGACCTGTCGGTCCGCCCGGGGCCCTGATCACCCTTCCACGGCCGGATGCGCCGTCCATGTCACGTCACGTCCCTGACCGGGGACGACGTGGGGGAGCGCCGGTCCCGTACGCTTCCCGACGTGACTACGGACACGACACGCGCACTGCCCGCCGGCTCGGCCACCGGGATCGGCTCGATGCCAGGGACGGACGCGCGGGAGGCCGCGAAGACCGTCACCGGATCACTGGAGGCGTTCCCTCATCTGCCGGAGCTGCCCGCCCGGGGCCCCGGCGCGGACATGATCGGCCGCACTGCCGGGCTGCTCGTCGAGATGTACGCGCGCGTGGAGCCGAGCGGCTGGCGGTTCGGCGACCGGCCGGGCCGTGACACCCGCCGGGCCTGGTCGTGGCTGCGGGAGGACCTGGACGCGCTGGAGGAGTTCACCCAGGGGTACGAGGGCCCGCTCAAGGTGCAGGCGGTCGGTCCGTGGACCCTCGCCTCCGCGCTGGAGCTGAGGAACGGCGAGGCCGCTCTCTCCGACCCGGGCGCCTGCCGGGACCTCGCCGGCTCGCTGGCGGAGGGGCTCACGGGCCATCTCGAGGAGGTACGCCGGAGGGTGCCCGGCGCCGAGGTGGTGCTGCAGCTGGACGAGCCGTCGCTCCTGGCGGTGCTGCGCGGGCAGGTGAGGACGGCCAGCGGATATCGCACACACCGGGCCGTGGACCGGGGCGTGGTCGAGGGCACGCTCCGGACCGTGCTGTCCGTGGCCGGGCAGAGCCCCGTCGTCGTCCACTCCTGCGCCCCCGGGGTGCCCTTCGCCCTGCTGCGGCGCGCCGGGGCGACGGGGATCTCGTTCGATTTCAGTCTTCTCACGGAGGGTGACGACGAGGAGATCGGTGAGGCGGTGGAGGGCGGCACCACGCTCCTCGCAGGGGTCCTGCCCGGCACGGACGCCGCGTTGTCGGACCCTGCCGGTAGCGTCATGGGTGTCAGGACGCTGTGGCGCAGGCTGGGGCTGTCGCCGGGGACTCTCAGCGAGTCCGTGGTGATCACCCCCGCGTGCGGGCTGGCGGGCGCCTCGCCGGCGTATGCCCGGGCCGCGCTCGCCCACTGCGTCCGGGCGGCGAGATCGCTCGCAGACGACCCTGAGTGACGGCACTCGCGGACCACGGGAGGACGAGACGGTGTCTGGCGAACAGCAGACGGCAGTGCCCGCCGAAGTGCGGGAGCAGCACCAGGACCTGGCCGAGCAGGTCGAGGAGCACCGCTTCCGGTACTACGTGAAGGACGCCCCCGTCATCAGCGACGCGGAGTTCGACCGGCTGCTGCGCTCCCTGGAGGCGCTGGAGAAGGAGTATCCGGAGCTGCGGACCCCGGACTCGCCCACCCAGAAGGTCGCGGGGGCGTACGAGACCGAGTTCACCGCCGTCGAGCACCGCGAGCGCATGCTCAGCCTGGACAATGCCTTCGACGAGGCGGAGCTGGAGGGCTGGGCGGAGAGGATCGCCCGCGAACTGGGCGGTACCGGCTACCACTTCCTGTGCGAGCTGAAGGTGGACGGGCTCGCCGTCAACCTCACCTATGAACACGGGCGGCTCACCCGCGCCGCCACCCGTGGCGACGGACGCACCGGCGAGGACATCACGCCCAATGTCCGTACGATCGCGGACATCCCGGAGCGTCTCAGCGGGGACCGCATCCCCGAGCTGGTGGAGATCCGGGGAGAGGTGTTCTTCCCCATGGAGCGGTTCCTGGAGCTCAACGCCCGTCTGGTGGAGGCCGGTAAACCCCCGTTCGCCAACCCGCGCAACGCCGCGGCCGGTTCGCTCCGCCAGAAGGACCCCAAGGTCACCGCGAGCCGTCCGCTGCACATGGTGGTGCACGGCATCGGGGCCCGCGAGGGCTTCGACATCAGCCGGCTCTCGGAGGCCTACGGCCTGCTGCGCGAGTGGGGCCTGCCGACCGCGCAGCACAACAAGGTCGTGGACTCCCTCGAGGGAGTGCGGGAGTTCATCGCCTCCTTCTCCGGCGAGGCCCGGCACTCCGTCGAACACGAGATCGACGGAGTGGTCGTCAAGCTGGACGAGATCCCGCTCCAGGGCCGTTTGGGCTCCACCTCCCGGGCACCCCGCTGGGCGATCGCGTGGAAGTACGCGCCCGAGGAGGTCAACACCAAGCTGGTGGACATCCGGGTGGGCGTGGGCCGCACGGGCCGGGTGACCCCGTACGCCGTGGTCGAGCCGGTCACGGTGGCAGGCTCCGAGGTCGAGTTCGCCACCCTGCACAACCAGGACGTGGTCAAGGCCAAGGGCGTGCTGATCGGCGACACCGTCGTCCTGCGCAAGGCCGGCGATGTGATCCCCGAGATCCTCGGACCGGTCGTGGATCTGCGGGACGGCGGCGAGCGGGAGTTCGTGATGCCCGGCGCGTGCCCGGACTGCGGCACGGCGCTGCGCCCCATGAAGGAGGGCGATGTCGACCTCCGCTGCCCCAACGCCCGTTCCTGCCCTGCCCAGCTGAGGGAGCGGATCTTCTATCTCGCGGGCCGCAAGTGCCTGGACATCGAGAACTTCGGCTATGTGGTGGCCTCCGCACTGACCCAGCCGCTGGAGCCCTCGGAGCCACCGCTGAGGGACGAGGGCGATCTGTTCGATCTGACGGTGGAACAGCTGCTGCCCATCACGTCGTACGTCCTCGACCAGGACACCGGCCTGCCCAAACGGGACCCCAAGACGGGCGAGGAGAAGATCGTCACCCTCTTCGCCAACCAGAAGGGCGAGCCGAGGAAGAACACCCTCGCCATGCTGGAGAACATCGAGGCGGCCAAGCGGCGCCCGCTCGCGCGGATCATCACCGGGCTGTCCATCCGGCATGTCGGACCGGTGGCGGCGGAGGCGCTGGCCAGGGAGTTCGGTTCGGTGGACCGGATCGCGCAGGCCGACGAGGCGGAGCTGGCAGCCGTGGAAGGCGTCGGTCCGACGATCGCGGCCTCGGTGAAACAGTGGTTCGAGGAGGACTGGCACCGGGAGATCATCGAGAAGTGGCGGGCCGCCGGGGTGCGACTGGAGGAGGAAGGGAGCGGGGACCGCGGCCCCCGTCCGCTCGACGGCATCACCGTGGTCGTCACCGGCACCCTGGACACCTTCACCAGAGATGGCGCGAAAGAGGCGTTGCAGAGCCGGGGCGCGAAGGTGACGGGTTCCGTTTCAAAGAAGACTGGCTTCGTTGTCGTAGGTGACAACCCCGGATCGAAGTACGACAAGGCAGTCCAGTTGAAGGTCCCGGTGCTGGACGAGGACGGCTTCGCGGTGCTGCTGGAACGAGGCCCTGACGCGGCGCGGGAGACCGCCGAGGTCTCACCCGACTAGCCGTCAGGCATCACCCGTTCGGTGCATACCAGATGGTTACGGTTGCCACGGCCGCATTCGGGCAACCGCTGCCGATCGCTGCCCGTTCCAGCCTTCTGCAGCCTACTGTTGAGGTGTGCGCCTGCCGTGCACAGCTGCGTGGTGGGAACTCAGACGTGGTGGCATCGGAAGGGATGCCACTTCGTGGCGTTGGCACCGCCGGCTGTGAGAGGGACGGGAATGAAACCGACCGAGAGCGCCGATCCGGCGTCACGGCTGCGCCGGTTCACCGTGCCGGTGGGGTTGCCGGCCGCCACGACCATCGCGGCCACACTCGCCGTGGCCATCGGCGTCATCCAGGTGCTCAGGGAGGGGAGCGCCCTCTTCCCGGACGGCACCGTCGGCTGGTCGCTGGCGGTGCTCACCGGATTCATCGTCGGCCATCTGGTCGCCCTGGGCAGTGACCGCTGGTGGGGCGGCGCCGGCTCCGGGGCCGCCCTCACCCTCGCCGTCCTGCTGCTCTACGGCTGGGTGCCCGCCGTGATGGTCAGCCTTGCCGTGGTGGTGCTGGTCAGCGCCGCCCGCCACCAGCGGTGGCGGCAGGCCGTGCTGCACGGAGCCGCGGACATCCTGGGGACCGGCGCGGCCGCCCTGGTCCTCGCCGCTTTCGGCACCGTACCCAGCGTCGAGCATCCCTGGCAGCCACTGGCCTGGGACATCTTCGTCCTGCCCGAGGTGCTGCTCGCGGCTCTCGGCTATCTCGGGGTGACCCGTGTTCTGCTCTGGTACGCCATGGCGCCCCGGGGCGGCCGGCTCCCCAGCGTCGCCCGAACGGCCCTCGCCCGCCAGGGACTCGTAGGAGTTGCGCTTCTCGGCATCGCACCCCTCCTCTGTGTGGTGGCCGTGAGCATGCCGGTGCTGCTGCCGCTGTTCGCGGTCCCCTTAATCGCGCTCGACTCCACCCTCTGGATCGCCCGTGCCCGTGCCGAGGAGCAGCTCCGCGACCCGCTCACCGGGCTGCCGAACCGTCAGTGGCTCCTGGAGCGTGCGTGGGCCGCGCTCGATGAAGCGGAGCGGATCGGTGCGCGGGCCGCACTGGTCCTGATCGACCTCGACCGGTTCCGGTCGGTGAACGACACGCTCGGGCATCTCGCCGGGGACCGGCTGCTGCTGCAGATCGCCGAGCGGCTGCGGGTCGCCCTGCCCGGTGGGGCCGAGCCCGCCCGCCTCGGCGGGGACGAGTTCGCGGTGCTGCTGCCCACCGTGGACTCCACGACCAGCGCCCAGCAGGTGGCCCGCCAGCTCGTCGCCGAGCTCGGCTCACCGCTCAGCCTCGACGGGCTGACGCTCGTCCTGGAGGCCAGTGCCGGAGTCGCCGTCTTCCCCGACCACGCGTTGGACGCCGAGGGGCTGCTGCGCCGCGCCGATGTCGCGATGTACCAGGCGAAGCGGGACCGCAGCGGCGTCGAGGTCTACGAGGCCAAGCGGGACGGCAACACCCCGGACCGGCTCGGCCTGTTGGGCGATCTCCGGCGAGCCCTCGACGCGGGCGATGTCGAGCTGCACTACCAGCCCAAGGTGGGCTTCGACGGGCGCGTCACCGGGCTGGAGGCGCTCGTCCGCTGGGTGCACCCGGAGCGGGGCCGGGTCAGCCCGGACGAGTTCATCGCCATCGCCGAGTCCTCCGGCCTGATGCCGCACCTCACCGAGTACGTGCTGGAGACCGCCCTCGGGCAGGTCGCCCAGTGGCGCGCCACCGGCATCGAGGTGCCGGTCGCCGTGAACGTCTCGCCGCGCGATGTGCACACCCCCGGCTTCGCGGGCGCGGTCGCCGCCCGGCTCGCCCGGCACGGGGTACCGCCCGGAGCGCTCCAGCTGGAGATCACGGAGCATGTGCTGCTGGAGGACCCGCAGCGGGCCGCCGACGCCCTGGCCGGGCTGACCGGCCACGGCGTGAAGATGTCGCTCGACGACTTCGGCACCGGCTACTCCTCGCTGGTCCATCTGCGCCGGCTGCCGGTCAGCGAGCTGAAGATCGACCGGTCGTTCGTGGCCCGCCTCGCGGTCGACACCGAGGACGCGGAGATCGTCCGCTGCACCATCGACCTCGCGCACTCGCTCGGCCTGCTCGTCGTCGCGGAGGGCGTGGAGGACGACGAGACCTGGGAGCGGCTCAGAGACCTCGGCTGCGACGCGGTCCAGGGCTGGCTGGTCGCGGCCGCGATGCCCCCGGAGGAGACCACGGCGTGGCTGCGGCTGCGCAGCAAGCACGGCTGGCACCGCTCGGCCCCGGCCGCACTGGAGGCCGCGCCGGCGCCGGCCATCGCGCCCGCGGTCACGGTCGAGCCGGAGCCCGAGCCGGAACACGCCCCCGTCACCGAGCCCGACCGCCCCACGGGCCACCCGGTGAACCGCCCCTCGGGCCAGCCGGTGAACTGACGCCATGCCCTGCCGCGCGGGGCACGGTGATCCGGGCGGTGCCCGCCCGGCAGGAGTCGGTGGGCGGGGCATCCGACCGAGCGGCAGCATCCGGCAGCAAGCCGGGCCGGGTCGATCAGCGGAGAGCTTCCGCAGGTTCGGGGCTCGGCGCCGCACAGCTCCTCGTCCGTCCGGCACTGTCGTGCGCTCATCGCGTCGACCGCCCGGCACTGTCGTCAGCTTCGCCGGCCCGGCACTGTCGCCGGCCCGGCACTGTCGTCAGCCCGGCGGGCGACGCGGGCCGGGGCCGTACGGTCCCGGGCGCGAGCCGCACCGGCGCCCGGCCACGGTGTGCCATCGGGGCCACCACGCGGTACGACCGTCGGTCGGTCGGCGCGCCGACGGTGGGGTCCCGCCCCGGCGGTGGTGAACCACCGCCGGGAGACGCACCTGTGCGGAGCCGTGCCGCCGTGACAGTGAGGGCCCGGGCGCCCGGCCCGGAAGGCGCGGCGCCGGGCCGGGCGGGAAGTGTTTCGCGGCCAACGCCGCCGGAGCCATAGGATTGGCCCGAAAACCTACACACTCACCCTTGAGGATCGCTGCATGCCTGGCATCACGCGCGAGGAGGTCGCCCACCTCGCCCGGCTGTCGCGTCTGGAGCTGAAGGACGAAGAGCTCGACCACTTCGCCGGACAGCTCGACGTGATCATCGGCGCGGTCGCCCGCGTCTCCGATGTGGCCGACGAGGACGTACCCCCGACCTCCCATCCGCTGCCGCTGACCAACGTCATGCGCGCGGACCAGGTCCGCCCGTCACTGACCCCGCAGCAGGCCCTGTCCGGTGCCCCGGCACAGGAGCAGCAGCGTTTCAAGGTGCCGCAGATCCTGGGGGAGGACTGATCATGACGGATCTCACCAGGCTCACGGCCGCCGAGACCGCTGCGAGG
This sequence comes from Streptomyces sp. 8N706, assembly GCF_052245415.1. NCBI lineage: Bacteria > Bacillati > Actinomycetota > Actinomycetes > Kitasatosporales > Streptomycetaceae > Streptomyces > Streptomyces sp. 8N706. The sequence continues at coordinate 40,369 of NZ_JBQQBW010000058.1, forward strand.
ATCGCCTCGGGCGAGGTGACCGCGGTGGCCGTCACCGAGGCACACCTGGCCCGTATCGAGGCGGTCGACGAGAAGGTGCACGCCTTCCTCCACGTCGACCGGGAGGGCGCGCTGGCGCAGGCCCGCGCCGTCGACGAGAAGCGCGCCAACGGCGAGGAGCTCGGGCCGCTCGCCGGTGTCCCGCTCGCGCTGAAGGACATCTTCACGACCGAGGGCGTGCCGACCACCGTCGGTTCCAAGATCCTCGAGGGCTGGATCCCGCCGTACGACGCCACGCTCACCAAGCGCCTGAAGGAAGCCGACGTCGTCATCCTCGGCAAGACCAACATGGACGAGTTCGCCATGGGGTCCTCCACCGAGAACAGCGCGTACGGGCCGACCGGCAACCCGTGGGACCTGACCCGTATCCCGGGCGGCTCCGGCGGCGGCTCCTCCGCGGCGCTCGCGTCGTACCAGGCCCCGCTGGCCATCGGGACCGACACCGGCGGCTCCATCCGGCAGCCCGCCGCCGTCACCGGCACGGTCGGCGTCAAGCCCACCTACGGCGGCGTCTCCCGCTACGGCATGGTCGCCTTCTCGTCCTCGCTGGACCAGGGCGGTCCCTGCGCTCGTACGGTCCTGGACGCGGCCCTCCTCCATGAGGTGATCGCCGGACACGACCCGCTCGACTCCACCTCCATCGACGCCCCGGTCCCCCCGGTCGTCGAGGCCGCCCGCAACGGTGACGTCCGGGGCATGCGTATCGGCGTCGTGCAGCAGTTGGGCGGCGAGGGCTACCAGGCCGGCGTGATGCAGCGCTTCAACGAGTCCGTGGAGCTGCTGCGCGAACTGGGCGCGGAGATCGTCGAGCTCTCCTGTCCCTCTTTCGACCTCGCACTCGCCGCGTACTACCTGATCGCTCCCTCCGAGTGCTCCTCGAACCTCGCCCGGTTCGACGCCATGCGCTACGGCCTGCGGGTGGGCGACGACGGCACCCGCTCCGCCGAGGAGGTCACCGCCCTCACCCGCGCCGCCGGCTTCGGCCCCGAGGTCAAGCGCCGCATCATGCTCGGCACGTACGCGCTCAGCTCCGGCTACTACGACGCGTACTACGGCTCGGCGCAGAAGGTGCGCACGCTCATCACCCGTGACTTCGAGAAGGCATTCGAGCAGGTCGATGTGCTGGTCTCGCCGACCACACCGACCACCGCCTTCCCGATCGGCGAACGTGCGGACGACCCGATGGCGATGTACCTCGCGGACCTGTGCACCATCCCGTCCAACCTCGCGGGCAACGCCGCGATGTCGCTGCCCTGCGGCCTCGCCCCGGAGGACGGGCTCCCCGTGGGGCTGCAGATCATCGCCCCCGCCCTGGCTGATGACCGGCTCTACCGGGTAGGCGCCGCGGTGGAAGCCGCGTTCACCGAACGCTGGGGACACGGGCTGCTCGAGGAGGCACCGTCGCTGTGAGCGGCGCCTGCGCGGCCGCCGGGCCGCACCTGACCGTCAAAGCCGCACCTCTGCGCCGTGCAGGCGACAGTGACATGAGCCGCTGCCGCGGCGGAGCGAACGGAGAGATGCAGTGAGCGACGCGTGCGCGGCCGCCGGGTCGCACCTGACCGTCAAAGCCGCACCTCTGCGCCGTGCAGGCGGAGAAGCGAACGGAGAGATGCAGTGAGTGGAAAGCTCGCCAAGGCCAAGGGCTTCAAGAAGTCCAAGCCCGGCACGTACCTGTCCATCGGCACGTCACTGTTCGGCGTGGTCAGCATCGTCAAGCAGGCCAAGAAGGCCCGCTTCGAGAACGACAAGCTGATGCTGGTCGACGCGGTCGTCTCCGCCGCCGCCGTGGCCACCGGCGTCGCGCTCCTCGTCCGCGAGCTGCGCCGTCTCGGCGACGACGACGTCCTCGCAGGCTGAAAGGTAAGTTTCCGTGACCGTCACTGAACTGGTGTCGTACGAGGACGCGCTGGCGGCCTACGAGCCCGTGATGGGCCTCGAGGTCCATGTCGAGCTCGGCACCGCCACGAAGATGTTCTGCAGGTGCACCACCACCTTGGGCTCCGAGCCCAACGCGCAGACCTGCCCCACCTGCCTCGGTCTGCCCGGCTCGCTCCCGGTCGTCAACGCGATCGGTGTGGAGTCCGCCATCCGTATCGGCCTCGCGCTCAACTGCGAGATCGCCGAATGGTGCCGTTTCGCCCGGAAGAACTACTTCTATCCGGACATGCCGAAGAACTTCCAGACCTCGCAGTACGACGAGCCGATCGCCTTCAACGGCTATCTGGACGTCGACGTCGAGGGGGAGATCTTCCGGGTGGAGATCGAACGCGCCCATATGGAGGAGGACACCGGCAAGTCCACCCATGTGGGCGGCGCGACGGGCCGTATCCACGGAGCCTCGCACTCGCTGCTCGACTACAACCGGGCCGGTATCCCGCTGATCGAGATCGTCACCAAGCCGATCGTCGGCGCGGGCGCCAGGGCTCCCGAGGTCGCCAAGGCGTACGTCGCCGAGCTGCGTGAGCTCATCAAGGCGCTGGGCGTCTCCGAGGCCCGGATGGAGATGGGCCAGATGCGGTGCGATGTGAACCTGTCGCTGCGCCCGCACGGCCAGGAGCGGTTCGGCACCCGCTCCGAGACGAAGAACGTCAACTCGCTGCGCAGTGTCGAGCGTGCGGCACGCTTCGAGATCATGCGGCATGCCGCCGTCCTCAACGAGGGCGGGACGATCGTCCAGGAGACCCGGCACTTCCACGAGGAGGACGGCTCCACGACCTCCGGCCGGGTGAAGGAGGAGGCCGAGGACTACCGGTACTTCCCCGAGCCGGACCTGGTCCCGGTGGCACCTTCGCGCGAGTGGGTGGAGAAGCTCCGTGCCGAGCTGCCCGAGCTGCCGCGTCTCCAGCGCCAGCGGCTGAAGGCCGAGTGGGGCCTGTCGGACCACGAGATGCAGTCGGTGCTCAACGCCGGTGCGATCCCCTCGATCCTCGCGACGATCGAGGCGGGCGCCCCCGCCGACCAGGCTCGTAAGTGGTGGATGGGCGAGCTGGCCCGCCGCTCCAACGAGGAGGGCGTCGAGCTGTCCGCGCTGCCGATCACCCCGGCGCACGTCGCCCGGGTCACCGCTCTGGTCGCCGACGGCTCGCTCAACGACAAGCTGGCACGCCAGGTCATCGAGGGCGTGCTCGCCGGAGAGGGCGACCCGGACACGGTCGTCGAGAAGCGCGGCCTGAAGGTCGTCTCGGACGAGGGAGCGCTCGGCACGGCCGTCGACGAGGCCATCGCCTCGAACGCGGCCATCGCGGACAAGATCCGCGGAGGCAAGGTGCAGGCGGCGGGCGCACTGGTCGGCGCGGTCATGAAGGCCACGCGCGGCCAGGCCGACGCTGCCCGGGTCCGCGAGCTGATCCTGGAGAAACTGGGCGTCGAGGGCTGACCTCCGAAGCCGCCTGTATTCCGGAGGGCACGGCAGGGGCGGGGCTTCCCCGAGAGGG